>JBKBWB010000081.1:0-7732 GCA_046289215.1 Asticcacaulis sp.
AAAAGCCCCTGCCACCAGATACTCCGCCTTGTAGTCCCGAGAGACGGCATCCAGCACCGCCGCAACGTCGCCAGTGCGCGGCAGTGCCAGAACGGTGGCCGTAATCCCGCGCAGGGCATAATAGGCCTGAAGTCGGGCCAGATCGGCCGGTCGATCACCGACCGGCGCTCCGGCGATAATCACCTCTGAGGCGTGACGCAGCAAAGGCACGGCCCGGCGCGCGGCGCGGCTGGCGGGCTCACCGCCGTCCCAGGCCACGATCACCGGCCCCCGGAAATTGACAGGCGTACGTGCCACAAAAACGGCAGCACGCTCTTCCATCAGCACTTGCTGAAACGCCTCCGCCAGAGCGCCTTGCCCCCGTGCGGGCTCATCCCCAAAGATGACCAGATCGGCCAGACGTACAGAGCGCGCCAGATCCTGCCACACCGGCGACGTCAGATTGCGCAGTTCGCCCCGTACCGACGCCGAAAGGGCGGCAAACCGGACCTCAGCATCTTTGAGCCCCACTTCCGCTGCTTCACGCAGGCTGTCGAGCGCTGCCACCTGAACGCTTCCGGCAAAGCCTTCGCCCAGCCACGGCGTCAGTTCCGCCGGATCGGGCGGCACATAGAGACCTTCAAGCTGAGCACCAAACAGTTGCGCGGCATCCCCCGCCACCGATAAGACAGCCTCATCGCGCTTCGTTCCGGTCAACGGAACCGTAATGCGACCCCACTCCATCTTTGCTCTCCTGTTCCCGGCCCGGTCGGACCTTGTTGGCACCCTCAACCGGGACAGAGGCTAATCTAAGGACTTCGCTTGAAAAAGACGCTGCGTCATACCCGCGCGGCCCCGGCAAAGCCAAAGGGACCGTCCGATAAGCCGCCTCGTGCCTGGCAGCGCATGCTTTCGGGCCGTCGGCTGGACCTTTTGGACCCCTCGCCGATGGATATTGAAATCGAGGACATCGCCCACGGGCTGGCCCGCGTGGCGCGCTGGAACGGCCAAACCGTGGGAGAGCACGCCTTTTCGGTGGCCCAGCACAGCTTGATTGTCACCGACATCGCGGTTCATCTCAGCCCCGGTCTGCCGCCGGAGCATCAGCTTTGCGCGCTTTTGCATGACGCGCCCGAGTATGTGATTGGGGACATGATTTCCCCGTTCAAAGCTGCGCTGGGGCTCGACTACAAGCGGTTCGAAGAGCGACTGGAGACAGCGATCCATATCCGCTTTGGCCTTCCGGCGCGCACCCCGGCGGCCCTGAAAGCGGTCATCAAACGCGCGGACCTTATTTGTGCCTATTTCGAAGCCATCCAGCTGGCGGGCTTTGCCGAAGCCGAAGCCCGGACCCTGTTTGGGGACGCTCCGGACGGCTACACCCTGACTCTGGAGCCTTTGGCGCCCATCGAGGCCCAGGCCCTTTATGTGGCGCGGTTTCAGGCCCTGTCGGTGGCCGCAGGGTTTGCTGCACCGCCGCAAACCGACTAAGCTCTGTTAGGGCACAAGGGATCTCTCCATGAACGATGTGGTCATTGGACTATCAGCTGTGGTCATGGGCCTTCGCAATGGCGAGGTGGCGGTCCTGAGTGCACGGGCGGACCGCGACAATCTGCCGGCCTTGCCATCGGGTCCATTTGATCCCAGCGGACACCGCACCTTTGAATTGGCGCTGCGGGCCTTTGTGACGGCCCAGACGGGCTTTCACCTCGGCTTTGTCGAGCAGCTCTACACCTTCGGCGATGCCGGGCGTGAAGCCCCACGGGCCGATGTCGGGGCGGGGGCGGCCCGGGTGATCTCGGTCGGCTATCTCGCCCTCACACCCTCAGCCGAAGATCACGAAGCCCCCGGCACACGCTGGAGCGACTGGTCGGTCTTCTTCCCCTGGGAAGACTGGCGCGGGGGACGTCCCCGGGTGATCGACGCGCTGATAGCCCCGGCTTTGCGAGATTGGGCCAGCAGCGCCCCGACTCCGACCGATCAGCAAAGCCGACTCAGCCGCGCCTGCCGCCTTTTTGCCCTCGATGGCGAGCGTTGGAACGAAGAGCGGGTACTGGAGCGCTACGAGATGCTCTATGACGCCGATCTGGTCCCGGAGGCACTGAGGGACCATGCTGAACTCGGCGATGTCCCCACCGACCCCACCGGATCCGCGCACGAAGCCCTGGGCCAGCCCATGGTCTCCGATCACCGGCGTATTCTGGCGACTGGGCTGGGACGCTTACGGGGCAAGCTGAAATATCGCCCGGTAGTGTTTGACCTTATGCCGCCACGCTTTACGCTGTCGGACCTTCAGCGCACAGTCGAAGCGGTCAGTGGGGTGTTGCTTCACAAACAGAATTTCCGCCGCAGCGTTGAGCGCACCGGCTTTGTTGTGCCGCTGGGCCAATATCGCGAAGACACTGGCGGTCGCCCCGCAGAATTATTCGGCTTCAACCGAGACACCGTCAGCCCTGCCGCCGCCCAGGGCCTGAGCCTGCCGCTCAGACGCTAACCAGTGGGGCGCTATGTTGAGATCGCCTGACACGCGCAGTTGACCTAACGACAGCAAAAATCCGTGTTAGGCTGCGAGTCTGATTGACGGAGACCCCCGCCTTGCCTCGTGCTGTTCTGGCCGCGACCGGCCTGTTTGTACCGCCCCACAGCCTGTCCAACGCTGAACTGGTGGAAAGCTTCAATACCTATGTCGCCGCGTGGAATGAACGCCACGCCGACGCGATTGCGGCAGGGACGGTTGAGCCCCTATCCCCCTCCTCGGCGGACTTCATCGAAAAAGCCTCCGGCGTCAAATCCCGCTATGTACTCAACAAGGCCGGGATTCTCGATCCTGCGATCATGCACCCGGTGTTCGAGGCGCGCGACAACGACAGTCTGTCGATTCTGGCCGAGATCGCTGTGGCCGCAGCCGAAGACGCGCTGAGCCGTTGGGGCGGGGATCGCAGCCGCATCGGGTCGGTCCTGTGTGCCGCGTCCAATATGCAGCGTCCCTATCCGGCCATGGCCATTGAGGTCCAGAATGCGCTGGGTCTTGGCGGATTTGCCTTTGACATGAATGTGGCTTGCTCGTCGGCCACCTTTGGCATCAAGACCGCCGCCGACTTTATCACCTCGGGCTCCGTCGATGCGGTGCTGATGGTCAATCCGGAAATCTGTTCCGGTCACCTGAATTTCCGCGACCGTGACAGCCATTTCATCTTTGGCGATGTGGCCACGGCGGTGATCCTGACCCGCGAGGACCTGAGCGAGGGTGGTTTTGAGCTGCTGGGCACCCGGCTTCAGACCCAGTTTTCCAACAATATCCGCAACAACTTCGGCTTTTTGAACCGCACCGAACCGACGCCAGACACCCCAGATAGCCGCCTGTTCGTGCAGCAAGGCCGCAAGGTGTTCAAGGAAGTGGTGCCGATGGTCTCGCAGATGATCCTCGACCATGCCGCCGATCTCGGTCTGGATCCCACAGGCCTCAAGCGCCTGTGGCTGCATCAGGCCAATATCAACATGAATGATCTGATTGGCCGCAAGGTTCTGGGCCGCGATCCAAGCCCAGAAGAGAACGTCATCATCCTCGACCGGTGTGCCAATACCTCATCGGCCGGATCTGTGATTGCCTTCCATACCCATCACGAAGACCTTGTGGCCGGGGATACGGGCCTGATCTGTAGCTTTGGCGCCGGTTATTCCGCCGGGACGGTGTTTGTGCGCAAGCGCTGAGGTGGCGGAGCAAAGCAGAGCAGAGCAGAGATGGATAGAGCGGAGGGTCTGTCTGCAAACCGTCCGTCACCCTCGGACTTGATCCGAGGGCCAACCGCCGCACTGCTGAGAGAGGTCCTCGGGTCTACGCCCAAGGATGACGATTATTGTCTGTTTCTCAGACTGTGCTTGGCAAGGCGGCCCAGCCGGAACCGGCTGTCGCAGATGCAAGACCGCCCCCAAAACGCAAAAACGCGCCGGAGGTTTCCCCCCGGCGCGTCCGTTGAGCCCAAAGGCTCAGGATCAGAACTTGCGGACGTAAGAGACGCTCACGCGGTCGCTCTTGCCCTTTTGGTCGAACTTGTACTGGGTCCAGTCGGCGCGGACACCGTTTTCGCCGTCGAAGAAGTAGTTGCCGCCGACGCCATAGCTCACGCCCTTGCCGTCATCGAGGTTACGGATGTGCGGCCCCTTGTTCTCGATCTGAGTGGTGCCGTAACCGACGCGGGCAAACAGGTCGAAGTTCTCGGTCGAAATCGGATAGACGACGCCGTAAACAGCGTACTGGCCCTTGTTCTTGAAGCTGTTCTTGGCAACCGTGTCGCCCTTCAGGCCCCAGGACGCTTCGACTTCGGCGCCGAGGTACTGGTTGAACTTGGCACCAAAGCGGCCAACGATGTCGCCGGTCTTGGCCTTGGTGTTGCTCAGCTTGTTATGGGCATAGCCGACCGAACCGTAGAGGCTCATGTCATCTTGAGCAAAGGCCGGAGCAGCGGCGAGAACAGCAACAGCCGCAGCGGCGGCAACAGCGATAAACTTGGTCATAGAAGTATCCCCTTCTGTGTTGGTTTCAGTCATGTGGATCAAGAGCTGATCCGCTTTGGACTGATGCCGGTTTAGAGGGGGACTGAGACGGCGGTAGGGCTGAAAAAAGATAGATTAGGGCAAAATCTGTACATTCAGGACATGTTGATGAATGGCGGATAAATGGATTATGCGCCTGATACAACTTCGGCCGCCGCGCACAGAGCGCGGGCCTGTCCGATCCAGTCTTCACTCAGGATGCGCTTGGGGAATCGGATCCGGTTCGAGATCCATGCCACTTCGGGGGCCCCCCATTCGGCAATCTGGGAAAAATGATAGATCCCGAGCGCATTCAGTTCACGCTCATTCGAGGCCCCGATGCCGTTGATCAACTTGAGATTATCGGCAACCCCAGTCTCTGGGGCGGACAACAGGCGCGGAGGAAGCCCCTCACCCGCTGCCATGATGCTCTGGAGCGTGAACGGGGCCCCACCGGCAGCCGGTCCCGGATCAGCGGCCCGGGCCAGCTTTAAGGTCATCTCCCGATTGAGGACAGTCGGAGCCACGGGCGTATCATCAAAAAAGTCCCCGTCAGATGCCACCTCTGCTGACAATAGTTCAAAAGTCTGCTCTCCAAGGGCTGGCTCATGGGTATGGCCATTTACATAACTGGGCGAACGCTCAGTTAAAGCTGGGCGAGCAGGTTTTTCCAACTTTGAGGCAGGGTCAGGACGTGGCGCTGATGGCTTCAAGGCGATTGTCTTAGCTGGCATACTTGCGGTCGGGATTGCAGGAGCCGGCGCGCTTTCATTCACTGAGACAGTAAACCCTTCGACTGGTCCAGCCCGACGGCGGTCGGCCTCGGCCTCAAGCACCGGGCGCAGGTCCAAAATCGCCATATGGCTCAAATCTCGCGTCTGGACGGCCACAGACTTACGCGGACGCCCAGGACCCAGGTCTACCGGAAGGGTACGAGCGGAGCGCACCCGACGCTTGGTCGGACCAGAGGCGAGTCGGCGAAAACCAAGACCAAGCATGCCCCCAGCGGCAAAGGCCAGAGCCACTAGCAGGATCATCTGGATCAGCAGCAGCATCATGGCTCACGCTCTCCCGCCAGCCAGCCCGTCACCAGACCGAACAGAAAGGCCAGACCCAAAACCGGGGCAAGGGTCGAAATCAGAAACGCCATCAGGTCCCTCCCCCACTATCTGCGGCCACGAGGGTCAGGACCACGCGACGGTTCTTTGAGCGGCCAAGAGCATCTTTATTATCGGCAATCGGTTCGGCCTCGCCCTTGCCCTCGCTGCGGATCCGGGCAAACGGCCAGCCCCGATCCACCAGCGACTGTGCCACTACCCGCGCGCGCTCGGCGCTGATCAGGCGGTTGGTCTCGGCGTCTCCGCGATCATCCGTATGGCCGGAAACGACCACGACGACGCGAAGCGGGCAACGCCCGAGGGCGGAATAAAGATCATCAAGGACAGGATCCGTTTCCGGAGCCAGACGAAAGCCACCAAACCGAAAAGCAATCTCGCGGTCTTTTTGAGCCGCGACCAAATCGGCCTGACATTGTGCAATAGGATCCGTGGGCGCGGCACTGTGAGCAACCGCCAAGCGCGGCATCTCCGGTTGGGCGTTGGGAGTCAAATCATCGGTGAATTCAATCGCCATGACCGGGCCGGACCAGAAGCCGCCCGGTCCGTCCGTGCGCAATAGAGTCCGGGTGATTGTGGCCTGATCCTGTGTGCTGAGACCCGAACGGGAGATCAGCACCGTTTGGCCATCCACAACGGGGTTCAGGCGACCATAGCCTGCCGCCGCCAGATTTCGTTCCACCGAAACCTGGAGCGTATCCTGGACATGCTTTGCTTTGCCGGGGAGCATGATGAGTGCCAGCAAGACGCTGACCCCGATCCCGGCCCCCCAGATCACCTGTGAACGCATTGCTTAACCCACCGCCTCCGTAAGGAAATCCTAGGATTAGGCGGTGAAAAGGGCAATGGCATGACCCTGCCCTTTCGCCTTAGGAGAACAGCAATTTTTCGTGTCAGTCCCGTTTTTGGGCTTACTGGCCCGAAAGAGCCGCCTGCGCCGCCGCCAGTCGCGCGATCGGCACCCGGTAAGGCGAGCAGGACACATAGTCGAGACCGACATTGTGACAAAACTGGATCGAGGCCGGATCCCCGCCGTGTTCGCCGCAGATACCAAGCTTGACGTCCGGACGGGTCACCCGACCGCGCTCGACCGCGAGACGGATAAGATCGCCGACGCCATCCTGATCGAGGCTGACAAACGGGTCTTTCTCGAACACGCCCTTTTCGATGTAGGCATTGAGGAAGCGGCCCGAGTCATCGCGGCTGATGCCAAAGGTGGTCTGGGTCAGGTCGTTGGTGCCAAAGCTGAAGAACTCGGCGCTGTGGGCAATGTCCCCGGCCTTGAGGGCGGCGCGCGGCAGCTCGATCATGGTGCCGACCTTATAGGCGATGGTGACGCCCTTTTCGGCCTGAACCTTGGTGGCGATCCGGTCGGTCAGCTCGCGCAGCAGAGTCATTTCCTGCTGCGTGGCCACGAGCGGATGCATAATTTCCGGCTCCGGGGTCTGACCGGCGGCCTTAGCGAGGCACGCCGCTTCGAAGATCGCCTGGACCTGCATCTCATAGATTTCCGGGAAGGACACGCCCAGGCGGCACCCGCGCCAACCCAGCATCGGGTTGGTTTCAGACAACTCCTTGGCGCGGCGCATCAGCTTGTCGGCCGACAGGCCCGTCGCCTCGGCCACAGCCTTCACGTCCTCAGCGGTGTGCGGCAGGAACTCGTGCAGCGGCGGATCGAGCAGCCGGATCGTCACCGGCAGGCCGTCCATGATCTCGAACAGGGCCACAAAGTCAGCCCGTTGCATCGGCAGGATCTTCGCCAGAGCCGTACGGCGACCGGCCTCATCGTCAGCCAGGATCATTTCGCGCACGGCAGCGATCCGGTCTTCGTCAAAGAACATGTGCTCGGTGCGGCAAAGCCCGATCCCCTCGGCGCCAAAACCGCGTGCGGTGCGGGCATCCAGCGGGGTTTCGGCATTGGCGCGGACCTTGAGCTTACGCGCCGCATCGGCCCAGACCATTAGCTGGGCAAAATCACCCGACAGCTCCGGCTTGATCATCTTGACGGACCCGGCCAGGACTTCGCCCTTGCCGCCGTCGATGGTGACGATGTCGCCCGCCTTGAAGGTCCGACCGCGACAGACAAATTCGCCCTTGTCTTCAAA
>JBKBWB010000082.1:0-7709 GCA_046289215.1 Asticcacaulis sp.
AGACTGTTGCGATAGACGCACAAACGGAAGGTTCCGCCCCAGCGGCTCTCGAACGGCTGTTCCAGCACGGGCTCGACGAACCGTTCGGTGCGGCGGCGATAGGCGATCAGGTCGGCGATCGTGCCGATCTTGAGGCCGTGACGCTGAGCAAAGACCACCAGATCCGGCAAGCGGGCCATGGTGCCGTCTTCATTGATGATCTCGCAGATCACACCCGCCGGATAGAGACCGGCCATGCGGCTGATATCCACGGCGGCCTCGGTATGGCCCGCCCGGACCAGCACCCCGCCATCACGGGCCACCAGCGGAAACACGTGACCGGGGCTGACCAGATCGTCGGCCCCCTTGGACGGATCAATGGCCACGGAAATGGTGCGCGCCCGATCGTGAGGCGAAATGCCGGTGGAGACGCCCTCGCGTGCTTCGATCGCCACGGTAAAGGCAGTGCCATGGCGCGCGCCATTGTTTTGAGCCATAGGCGGCAGACGCAAGGCCCGCGCCCGCTCTCCGGTCATAGACAGGCAGACCAGACCCCGCGCATGGCGGATCATGAAATTGATCATGTCCGGGGTCGCGAACTGGGCCGGGATCACCACATCGCCTTCGTTTTCCCGATCCTCGGCATCCACGAGGATATAGGGACGGCCATTGCGGGCATCCTCGATGATGTCCTCGATGGCGGAAATCGGGCTTTCGCCGGTTTGCGCGTGTGCGTCAGTCATGACCAGAGACTCCACCGGTTTGCCCGGCTGTTTCGCGCCAGCGCGCGGCATAGCGCGCCAGCATATCAATTTCGAGATTGACCGGATCCCCCGCCTTGAGGCGGTTCAGGGTGGTCACGGTCCAAGTGTGCGGGATCAGATTGACCCCGAAAACGTCGTCGAGCACCTCATTTACGGTCAGGGAGACCCCGTCAACCGTGATCGAGCCCTTGGGGGCGATATAGCGGTGCAAAGGCCGGGGCGCACGGATCTGGACCCGCCAGCTGTCGCCGTCCCCTTCGACCGACACCACATGCCCCACCCCATCGACATGGCCCGAGACGATATGACCGCCCAGTTCGTCGCCAATCTTCAGCGCCCGTTCCAGATTGACCCGATCGCCGTCGCGCCACTGGCCGAGGGTGGTCTTGCTCAGGGTCTCGTTGGAGACCTCGACCTTGTAGCCCGCGTCGTCTTTTTCGATCACGGTCAGGCAGCACCCGGCATGGGCCACAGACGCGCCAATCGCCAGACCGGCCAGATCGTATCCACAGGTCACGCGAAAGGCCATGCCCCCCGGCGTGACCTCGGCGTCGCGCAAGGTCCCTACATCGGTGATGATCCCGGTAAACATCAGTCTGCCTCGTAACTTTCCCACAGATCCGCCCCGACGGCCTGAACCGCCAAGCGCGAAAAGCTCAGAGCCTCGCCCAGAGCTGAAATACCGAGATCCCCGATGCCGGGCCGCCCTTCGGCGCCCAGCAGGATCGGAGCCCGGAACCATTCTAAACGGTCAATCACCCCCAACCGGATCAGGGCTGAGGCAATCTGTCCGCCACCTTCGACAAACACCCGCTCCAGACCGGCGGCCGTCAGGGCGGTCAAACCCTGAACCAGATCAACCCGGCCCCGGCTGGTCGCCCCCACGCGCAGCTCGCGCACCCCGGCAGCCTTGAGTTCCGCCGAAAGGGATTGGGTGGTCAGGACATAGGTAGGGATGATCCGGGCGGTTTGCACCATCAACGCCGAAACCGGCAAGCGGCCCCGGCTGTCGACCACCACACGCGCGGGCTGGGGGCCGTCATAGTCCCGAAGGCGAACGGTCAGTTCCGGATTATCCGCCAGGGCGGTTTCAATACCGACCAGCACCGCATCATGCTGGGCGCGCAGCTCATGCACGACCGTGCGAGCCGCCTCGCCAGTGATCCAACGACTTTCGCCGGTAGCGGTGGCAATGCGCCCATCCAGAGATGTTGCCAGTTTAAGGGTCAAGAACGGCCGGGGCGCGTCACTCAAAGCGGCTCATCCTCGGGCTCAGAGAAGCCCTCCTCCCCCAGAAATTTGGCGAAGTCCGAGGTTTCGCGGAAATCCCGATAGACCGAGGCGTAACGGACATAGGCCACTTCATCGAGGGATTTCAGCGCCTTCATCACCAGTTCGCCGACATCATGCGAGGCAATATCGGTTTCGCCCATGCTTTCGAGCTGGCGGACGATGCCGCTGACCATGCGGTCCACCCGCTCCTGATCGATCGGACGCTTGCGCATGGCCAGGGTGATGGAACGTTCCAGCTTGGAGCGGTCAAAGGGCGTGCGCCGACCATTGCGCTTGACGATCATCAGATCGCGCAGTTGGACCCGTTCAAATGTGGTAAAGCGTCCGCCGCATTCCGGACAGTTGCGACGGCGACGGATCGCCGTACCGTCTTCGGACGGGCGGGAGTCTTTGACCTGGGTTTCAGGATTACTGCAGAACGGACAGCGCATCCGGCCTCCTGAGGGGACAAATCAGGCTCCGGACGGATCCGGAGCCTGGAAGGTCAAGGCATGGCGCAGGCCATAGGCCCGCGCCCGCAAGGCTTAACGATAGATCGGGAACCGGGCCGTCAGGGCCTTGACCTGCTCGCGCACGCGGGCCTCGACGGCTTCGTCGCGCTCACCGCCATTGGCGGCCAGACCATCGACCACGTCCGCGATCAAGGTACCGATCTCGCGGAACTCGGCCTCACCAAAGCCCCGGGTGGTGCCCGCCGGGGTGCCCAGGCGGACGCCCGAAGTGATGGTAAAGGGCTTGTCATCGAACGGTACGCCGTTCTTGTTGCAGGTGATGAAGGCATGCTCAAGCGCCGCCTCGGTCGCCTTGCCGGTCACGCCCTTGGGCCGCAGATCGACCAGCATCAGGTGGCTGTCGGTGCCGCCGGAGACAATCGCCAGCCCGCGCGAAACCAGTACCTCGGCCAGAACCTGGGCGTTGCGGATCACTTGGCGGGTATAGGCCTTGAACTCCGGTTGCAGGGCTTCACCAAAGGCCACGGCTTTGGCGGCGATCACGTGCATCAGCGGGCCGCCCTGAAGACCGGGGAACACCGCCGAATTGATCTTTTTACCCAGATCCACATCGTTCGACAGGATCATGCCGCCGCGCGGACCGCGCAGGGTCTTGTGGGTGGTGGTGGTGACCACATGGGCATGGGGTAGCGGATCGGGATAGACCCCACCGGCGATCAGACCGGCATAGTGGGCCATGTCCACCATCAGATAGGCGCCAATCGAATCCGCGATCTCGCGGAAGCGCTTGAAGTCGATGTGACGGCTATAGGCCGAGCCCCCGGCCACGATCAACTTGGGCTTTTCGCGCTCAGCCACTTCGGCCAGTTGATCATAGTCAATCAGGTGATCGTCTTCGCGCACGCCATAGGAGACCACGTTGAACCACTTGCCCGACTGGTTGGCCGGAGAGCCGTGGGTCAGGTGCCCGCCGCAGGCCAGGTCCATCCCCAGGAACTTGTCACCCGGCTGCAGCAGGGTGAAGAACACCGCCTGATTGGCCTGGGCGCCCGAGTGGGGCTGGACGTTGGCATAGGCGCAGCCGAACAGTTCCTTGGCGCGCTCGATGGCCAGCTTTTCCGCCACATCGACGTATTCACAGCCACCATAGTACCGGCGTCCGGGATAACCCTCCGCGTATTTGTTGGTCAGCACCGACCCTTGGGCTTCCATCACCGCCTTGGAGACGATGTTTTCCGAAGCAATCAGCTCGATCTGCTCCTGCTGGCGCTGGAACTCGCCCTCGATCGACGCCATCAGGGCGGCATCGGTCTGCGCCAGAGTATCGGTAAAGAAACCGGTCGGGACAAAGCTATTCGCGGTCGAAGGTGCGTTCACGGCAGAATCCATGGAACAGAGGGGAAAAGGGGTGCTTCTGTTTACGCCTGCTCTGCTTTGGGGACAACCCGCCGCGAAGGTTAAAGCGGTTTCCGGCGTCATTATTCGACCCGCCCGGCCCGAGGCATTTCGTGCGCTCAGCGTCCCGTCTTTTGTTTGAGTTTAATCAGCGCCAGACGCCGCACCCCCTCGGGATCCTTGGCAGGCCCCATAGCGACAGCTTCAACCCCGCTCACGGGGTCAATCGCGGTGCACTTGAGGTACAGGCCGCTGCGGACGAATTCGAGCAGAACCTCGCCCCCGCCCGGGGGACTAGGCGGCAACGGGCCTGCGGGCGACATTGCAGTGTGTCCAGAGCTTGTCCATGGCCGCCACCAGATCGTCCATCATCGCATCGGTATGATCCGGCGACGGGGTAAAGCGCAGACGCTCGGTCCCCTTGGGCACGGTCGGATAGTTGATCGGCTGGACATAGATGCCAAAATCATTGAGCAGGCTGTCGGAGACCAGCTTACAGTGCACGGCATTGCCCACCAGCACCGGCACGATATGGCTGACACTCGGCATCACCGGCAGACCCGCGGCAGCAAAGCGCGCCTTGAGGGTTTGCGCCCGTTCCTGATGCTGTTCGCGGCGCTCATTGTGGGCCTTGAGCCAGCGCACGCTCGCCGTCGCCCCGGCGGTCAGAGCCGGCGGCAAGGAGGTGGTGAAGATAAAACCCGAAGCCCACAGACGGATCGCATCGACGATTTCGCGGCTGGCGGCGATATAGCCACCCATCATGCCAAAGGCCTTGCCCAGGGTGCCTTCGATGATGTCGATCTCGTCCATCACCCCATCGCGCTCAGCCACGCCAGCGCCGCGCAGGCCATAGAGGCCCACCGCATGGACCTCGTCGAGATAGGTCAGGCAGTTGTATTTCTTGGCCAGGGCAATGGTCCCGGCCAGATCCGCGATGTCGCCGTCCATTGAGTAGACGGACTCGAAGGCGATGACCTTGGGCGCATCGACCGGAGCGCTTTGAAGCAGCAGCTCCAGATGCTCCAAGTCATTGTGGCGGAACACATGCTTCTGGCAGCCGCCGTTGCGGATGCCCGCAATCATCGAGGCATGGTTCAGGGCATCGGAGAAAATAATCAGACCCGGCAGGATCTTGGCCAGGGTCGACAGGGTCGCTTCGTTGGCGACATAGCCCGAGGTGAACAGCAAAGCGGCATCTTTTTGGTGCAGGTCCGCCAGCTCGGCCTCAAGCTCGTTGTGATAGCGCGTGGTGCCCGAAATGTTGCGGGTCCCGCCCGAGCCGGACCCGGCTTCGTCGATGGCCCGGTGCATGGCGTCCAGAACCACGGGATTTTGCCCCATGCCGAGATAGTCGTTAGAGCACCACACGACCACGTCGCGCTCGGATCCGTCTTCACGGGTCCAGGTGGCGCGCGGGAAAGCCCCCTTTTGGCGCTTCAGGTCGGCAAAGACACGATAGCGGCCTTCGGACCGGACCGTTTCGATCGCACCTTCAAAGGCGGCTTTGTAATCCATCTATTCCGCGCGAGGATTCGCGCTCCCTTGGGACTTGAACTGGGTCACACACACACTGATACGCACAAATGCTCACCAGAGTTTCAGACTATATCCCTTAACAGACCATTCGGAAGCGGACGAGATGCCGCAGCCTGAAGCCTCCGTATGAAGGGCTTATGACAGCTCAGATAACTTGCCACGCAGCAATTGCAACACGGCGGAGAAATCTTTGTGGCCATAGCCCAGCCGGTCAAACAGGGCATAGAGCGACTCGGCCTGGGCGCCCATGGGCGTGGTGGCCCCAGATTTGGCCGCGGCATCCTGGGCCAGTTTGAGGTCTTTCAGCATCATGGCCGTGGCAAAGCCGCCCTCGTAGCCGCGATTCGAAGGCGCGGTCGGGACCGGCCCCGGCCAGGGGCAATAGCTCGTCAAGGACCAGCACTGGCCCGAGGATTTGCTCGAAATCTCAAAGAACTGCGCCGGATCCAGCCCCAGACGCTCTGCAAGCGCGAGCGCTTCAGCCACCCCGACCATCGAAATGCCCAGCAGCATGTTGTTACAGATCTTGGCCGCCTGTCCGGCCCCGTGATCTCCAGCCCGCAGGGTGACGCGCGACATCGGGCTGAGGGCCGCTTCGACCTTAGCAAAGGCCGCTTCGTCACAGCCGACCATAAAGGCCAGGGTCCCCGCCTCGGCGGCCGCGGTTCCACCCGAAACCGGCGCATCGGCAAAGACAAAGCCCGCGCCTTGCGCTTCGGTGGCCACGGCCCGGGCGCTGTCCACGTCAATGGTCGAGCAGTCAATCAGCAAGGCCCCGGGGCGGGCGTTCGGCAACACCTGTTCGCCATAGACTTTGCGCACGTGCGGCCCAGCGGGCAGCATCGTCAGCACCACATCGGCCTCGGCCACCGCCTCGGCGACGCTAGTGGCGGCGACGCAGCCCCCTGCCACCGCCTTGGCCACGGCCTCGGCACTGAGATCAAAGGCGCGCACCGTGCGGCCTGCCTTGGCCTGATTGAGGGCCATGCCCCCGCCCATATTGCCCAATCCGATAAAGGCGATATTCATGGCGTTGTCCTCTACGTTTCTTTTTTGTGTTTTTAGCTTAGACCGAAAGGCCGGGAAGCGGGGTCCATTCGGGCTCATCCGCTAGAGGGGCAAACAAGGCTTCGATCTCGGCATCTGAAACTTCAGCCACAGTCGCGGGCGACCAGACCGGGGCGTTGTCCTTGTCGACGATCACGGCGCGGACGCCTTCCTGGAAGTCGTGGGTGCGCACGACGCGCCCGCCCAGACGATATTCCATGGCCATATTTTCGGCAAAGGTCGCCAGCGTTGCCCCCAGACGCATCTGGCGCAGCGAGACCTTCAGGGACTGGGGCGATTTGGACAGCAAGGTCTTGTGCTGAGCCAAGGCCCATTCTGAGCCCTCGGCTACCAGAGCCGCCAGAATGTCTTCCATGCGATCCGCCGCAAACAGACGATCGATGGCATCCAAATGAGCCTCGATCGGGGCCGGGCCCGGATCGCTGGCAAAGGCGCTGACGATACCCTTAAGGTCCCCACGACCGCTGAGGAGCGCGATCTTCAGGTCCTCCAGACGCGCACTTTCGACATAGTGGGTCGCCAGACCAAGGCGCAGGCAGTCCGCCGCCTTCAGGCGCGCACCGGTCAGGGCCAGCCAGATCCCGGCCTGACCGGACAAGCGCGGCAGGAACCAGCCCCCGCCGACATCGGGAAACAGGCCAATGCCGGTTTCAGGCATGGCATAGGTGGTGCGCTCGGTGGCAATACGGATCGGGGCCGGGTCCGAAATCCCGACGCCGCCGCCCATCACCACACCATCGATAATCGCCACGACCGGCTTGGTGTAATGGAACAGAAGGTGGTTCAGCCGGTATTCCGTATGGAAAAAGGCCTTGGCTTCGGCAGCATCGGTCTTGCCGCTTTCCGCGATCATGCGGATGTCGCCGCCCGCACAAAAGCCGCGCTCGCCGCTGTGGTCGATCAACACCGCCTGAACGGCGGGATCGGTTTGCCAGGCCAGCAACGCCTCGGTCATGGCCTCGCACATGGCCAGATTGAGCGCATGCAGGGCCTTGGGCCGGTTGAGCGTTATGCGGCCCAGCGGACCGTCGATCCGGGTCAGAACTTCGGGAGCCATCAACGTGTCGGTCATGCGCGATACAGCTCCCGGGCGATGATCACCCGCATGATTTCATTGGTGCCTTCGAGGATGCGGTGCACGCGCAGATCGCGCACGATCCGCTCCAACGGATAGTCCTTGAGGTAGCCATAGCCGCCATGCAGCTGCAGGGCTTCGTCG
>JBKBWB010000083.1:0-7671 GCA_046289215.1 Asticcacaulis sp.
TTTTTTTTTTTATACAAAAAGCCGAAATATTATTTTGGGCTGGACTCTTTCTGGCCATAGTTGGCCCTGTGTTTTTGGGGCGGCGCCGCCAGCCAATGGGCCGAAATGCCTACACGGCTTACACGGGACTGTCGATATTTTTGCTATCTTTATTGAGCGTGGGTAATTATTTTATTGTAAATTTTGGCGATAATGCTGTTGCGATATATGGTATGTGTGTTGGTTTAGCCTTCTTTTTAACTTTTTTGCTGAATCTAATTACAGGAATTGCACGGTCTAGAGATGCCTATGGTACACCTTGGTTTTTCTTTTTGTCTTTCATCCCGCTTGTTTTTTTCATTTTTGTATTTACGGACTCAGAAGAAGAAAATGACTATGATGACGCCATTTTAAAAATAATGACGACCAATTTTGGCTTTGCAGTGGGTATACTCGGTATCTTGTTGGGGGCTGCAGTTGGCTTCTCAAGTTTGCGGATTTGATGCAGATTTTGATGGTGCTTAGCTTAAAGCGTCTCACCATAGCGTTTCGATGCGCAGGTGAGGCTTTCATCGTATTGAAACGTGATCGGATAACGCTCAAGGGTTGAGTGTGGGTGCCCGTAATCTTAAGGGGTGCGGGGCATATTCATCCCCGATGTGGGTTTCGCCGAGAGGGACTTGGGTCAATGCCGAGCCTGCTCGCTCGCGTCAAAGGGGTGTGTTTTCCCATGCGTGTGGGCTAGGGGTGTGGGGCCTTTACGGTTGATTGATTGGGGTGTGTATTTTATACTTATATGGGGTAAACTTGAACATCCGTCGTACCCAAAGCCCGAAAGACATTGCCCGGCGGCTGAACGCTGAAGGGTACACCGAATATCCGGCCAAAGGGGATCACCGGAAATTCAAGAAGCCCGGAAAGGATACGGTCGTTCTGGATATGGGGGTGCGTGAAATTCCAATCGGAACGTTGCGCAATATCTATCGCCAAGCCGGTTGGACGTGGTGAGCGGTCAGGCGTCTGGCATCAAGGGAGTTTGTGATGCAGGTTGTTGCCCTTTTACACGGAGAGCCCGGCGTCTGGGGCATCAGTTTTCCGGACTTTCCGGGTGTGGCCAGTGGCGGAGCCACCGTCGAGGACGCCGTCGAACGGGCCAGAGATGGGCTCTATAGTTTGGTTGAAGACTGGATAGACGAAGGACGAGCGATCCCGGAGCCCCGATCGCTGGAGGCCATTCGCGCGGCCCCGGACTGCGCCGAAGATCTGTTGGACTGTCAGGCCGTTATCCTCGTCGACGTGGATTTGCCGACTCGGGCCATCCGGTTGAATATCACCCTGGATGAAGGTCTCGTCGCCCGTATCGACCGCGCTGCTAAGGCCTCCGGGGAAACCCGAAGTGGGTTTCTGGCGCAAGCGGCCCGGGCGCGGCTGAGTGGCGCTTAGCGCCACGCATCCCCGCGTTAACGAAAAACGGCTTTGCAGGGCGGGGTCGGGTCGCTACACTCGAACAGATGCGGAACATGTCAGCGGCACCTGTGCGAATCTTGGGGCTTGATCCGGGCCTGCGGCGGACGGGCTGGGGGATTATTGAGTCTGAAGGGGCGCGGCTGCGCTGGATTGCCCATGGGGTGATCGCTCCCGCCGATACGGGAGATTTTGCCGTGCGCTTGCTGGCGTTGTTCGAGGGGATTGAGGCGGTGATTGCCGCCTATAGCCCCGACGAAGCGGCGGTCGAGGAGACCTTCGTCAACGTCAACCCGTCTTCGACCCTGAAGCTGGGCCAGGCACGGGCGGCGGCGATGATTGCCCCGGCGCGCGCCGGGTTGCCGGTGGCGGAATATTCGGCCAAGTCGATCAAGAAATCGGTGGTCGGGACTGGCAATGCCGATAAGGCCCAGATTGCCTTTATGATCGCCCGGCTTTTACCGGCATCCCAGGGGGTCAAGGCCGATGCCGCCGATGCCCTGGCCTGTGCCATCGCCCATGCCCATCACCGCACCCTGTCGCCGCGAACGCTTAAGGTATTGGGGCATCCCCTTGACGCGCCCGCTGGGGGGCTTAAGGGCCGGGGCGGACGACGCGTGACTTCAAAAGGACAGGCTGCATGATTAGCCGATTACGGGGCCTTCTTCTGGATCTGGACGACGAAGAAGCCGTCGTCGAGGTGGGCACACCCACCGGCGGGATCGGCTATGCCGTGCGCTGTGGTGTGCGAACCTTGGCGCAAATGCCGCCCCCGGGCGAGACCGTGACCCTGTTTATCGACAGCCAGACCCGCGAAGACGGCACCCGCCTCTATGGCTTTTTGAGCAAGGGCGAACGCAAGGCGTTTCAGGGTCTTCAGGGCGTCCAGGGCGTGGGCCCCAAGGCGGCGCTCGCCGTGCTTGATGTGCTCAGCCCGTCGGAGCTGATGCAGGCGGTGGCACGCGACGATAAGGTCGCCGTGGGCCGCGCCAATGGCGTGGGACCGAAACTGGCCCAACGGATCGTCACCGAGCTGAAGGATAAGGTGCTGACCGATGGCGCAACCTTTGCGGTGTCGGCCTTTGCGGCACCGCCCGCCCCGGTGGCCCCCAGCCTCAATGGGGAATGTGTGTCGGCCCTGATCGGGCTGGGCATCCCCGAAGCCCAGTCGCGCCGGGCGGTCGATCATGCGCTGAATGAACTTGGGCCTGAGGCGGAACTGGCGGCCGTGATCCGCGCCTCGCTGAAGGCGCTGGGCCGATGAGCCGACTGATCTCCGCTGAGGCGGGCGAGGACCTGGCCGAGGCCTTTGACAAGGCGCTGCGCCCTCAGACCCTGGGCGATTTTGTCGGTCAGGCCCCACTCAAGGCCAATCTCAAGGTGTTCGTCGAAGGGGCGCGGGCGCGCAAGGAGCCGCTCGACCATGTGCTGTTGTTCGGCCCGCCGGGTTTGGGCAAGACGACCCTTGCGCAGATCGTAGCGCGCGAGCTGGGGGTCAGTTTCCGGGCCACTTCGGGGCCGGTGTTGGCCAAGGCCGGGGATCTGGCGGCGATCCTGACCAATCTCGAGCCTAACGATGTTCTGTTTATCGATGAGATCCACCGGCTGAGTCCGGCCGTCGAGGAAATCCTCTATCCGGCGATGGAAGACTATGTCCTGGATCTGATCATCGGAGACGGTCCGTCGGCACGCACGGTGCGCATCGATCTGGCGCCTTTCACACTGGTGGGGGCGACCACGCGGGCGGGGCTGCTGGCGACGCCGCTGCGTGATCGCTTTGGCATTCCGCTGCGGCTCGAATTCTATACGCCTGAGGAACTTGTGCGGGTGATCCTCGGCACGGCCTATCGCATGGGGGCGGAAATCGACGAGGCCGGGGCCACGGAAATCGCCTCGCGGTCCCGAGGCACCCCCCGAATTGCCGGCCGATTGTTGCGCCGCGTGCGCGACTTTGCCCAAGCCGAAGGGGCAACCGTGATCACGCGCACCGTCGCAGCACGGGCCTTGTCTCGTCTTGATGTGGATGAAACCGGCCTCGACAGCCTTGATCGGCGATATCTCAAGGCCATGATCGAGAACTATGGCGGAGGGCCTGTGGGCCTTGAAACCCTTGCAGCGGCAATCGCTGAGGCCCGGGATGCCGTCGAAGACATGATCGAGCCCTATCTGTTACAACAGGGCTTCATCATGCGCACGCCGCGCGGACGGGCGGCCTGTGCCCGGGCCTATAGCCATTTGGGCCTGACGCCGCCTGCCACACCGCCGCTGCCTTCGGGCGATCTGTTCGACAATGCAGACTAAATTCTCCCTAAAGGGGACTTTTCTTTTGCGGACAATGGCCTAGGGTTGGGTCCGGTCGATACGACTGGTTGCGGAGGGACGATGTCACAGACGAAATCCACGCCGGTTGTCTTGCCTGCACATCACCCCGGCGCCGGGTGGTTTGAAGGCCGTGCTCATGTGTTGCCGGTCCGGATCTATTACGAAGACACCGATTTTACCGGGGTGGTCTATCACGCCAATTACCTCCGCTACTTTGAACGGGGCCGGTCGGATTTTCTGCGTCTCATTGGGTTGGATCACACTTTGTTGGCGGGGTGGGACGAGCCCACTGCGTTTGTAATTCTTAGGATGACCCTTGATTTCAAACGGGCGGCCCGTGTGGATGATGCGCTCTGGGTTCGCACCTTCTATGAGCAGGTTCGCGGCGCGAGACTGATGATCCGTCAGCAGATTGAGCGTGGGGCTGAGATTCTTGTTACAGCTGAGGTCGAGGCCGCTTGTATTGACCTTGACGCCAAACCGAAACGGCCGCCAGCAGCCCTTGTGCGAATCCTGCGGCCTTATTTCCACCATGAATAGTCACAGAATTGTCGTTGTATGAGCGCTATTTAACGGGCAAATAGCGGTATTGAATCTCAGTTTTTCACCTTGGGGGCATTTGATGTCTGAGACCCTGTCGCCGGATAGCTTTAACGCCGTCACTCTGTTCCTGCATGCGGATTGGGTGGTCAAGGGGGTCATGATTGCGATGGCCGTGGCCTCGCTCTGGTCGTGGATGATTATCATCGACAAGGCCCTTCGTCTGGGAAAGCTGAACAAAGAGGCTTCCCAGTTCGAGGCCATGGTTAATACGGGCCGCTCACTGGATGATATCGCGCTTCAGGTCGGGGACCAGCCGAACCAGCCCCAAGCCAAGCTTTTGGTATTGGCCTTGCGTGAATGGCGTGAAAACAAGAGCAAGGTCTCGACAGCAGCCCAGGGGGATATGCTGGTTTCGCGGCTGGATCGGGAATTGAACAGTGTCATCAACCGTGAATCCGATGCCGTCGAGGACGGGCTGAGCGGATTGGCGATCGTGGCGACAGCATCGCCGTTTGTGGGTCTGTTCGGGACAGTCTGGGGCATCATGCACGCCTTCAACGCCATTGCGGCCCAGGGCAATACCAGCCTGACCACCGTGGCTCCGGCCATTGCCGAAGCCCTGTTTGCGACGGCGATCGGTCTTGCAGCCGCCATCCCGGCCTATGTGGCCTACAACAAGTTCAATGCCGATGCCGCGCGTTTCAGCGCGCGTATGGAAGCCTTTGCCGACGATCTGATGGCGGCCCTCAGCCGTCGCCTGGCCGACAAGCTGTCGGACAAGGGAGCGGCATAACATGGCCCTCTCCACGGGATCCGGTGGCGGTCGCCGGGGACGGCGCCGCAGTCGCCGAAACGGCGCGCTGAGCGAGATCAACGTCACGCCGATGGTCGACGTGATGCTGGTGTTGCTGATCATCTTCATGATTTCGGCCCCGCTCTTGACCGCCGGGGTCGAAGTCAATCTGCCCAAGACCGAGGCTCAGAGCCTTCAGCAAGATCAGAGCGAGCCGTTGACCGTGTCGATCCAGACCGACGGCACCATCTATGTGATGGAAGATGTTGCCACCTACGATCAGGTGGCGCCGCGCCTGCTGGCGATTGCGAACAACGATACACAGGCGCCAATCTATGTTCGCGCCGATGGCCGGGCCCCCTATGAGGCCGTGGCGCGAGTGATGGCCAAGCTGGCGACCAGCGGATTTACCCGGATCAACCTGATCACAGAATCCGCTCCTGCTTCGTCAACCCCCAAGACGGTCGATCCGGCCGGGGCCGGGGAGTAGGGCGGTATGGCGATCCGCTGGCCTGCACTGGTCTTATCGGTTCTGGTCCACGCCGCGATTGTGGCGCTGGCCTTTGCCCCTTGGCCGGATAATCGCAAGGCGCTGCGTGTGAACTCGGTCCCGGTCACGATCATCTCCGAGGTTCAGCAGGAGGCCCCGGCACCGGCCATCGAAACCTCGGATGTGGCCCCCGAAGAGCCTGTGGCGACGCCCGAACCCGAGCCTGTCGTTGCACCGCCGCCGCCTGCTCCAGCCAAGTCCGAACCGAAACCGGAGCCGAAGCCAGAGCCCAAGAAAGCGGACCAGAAAAAGCCAGAGCCTAAAAAACCTGAGCCCAAAAAGCCGGAACCCAAGACCCCGCCCAAGGCGGATGCAAAAAAGACGCCGTCGAAGTCCGAGAACTCAGCGCTGGATCTGGATGCATTGAGCAAGGACCTCAGTAAAACTGCGGCTCCCAAAGCCCGGACCGCGCCGCGCGCCGCCCAAGGTCAATCAGCGAGCGGAGCCGGGGAACAGAATACCGGCCCGGCGCTCGATGCGCTAACGGCGAAACTCCAGCGCTTGTGGTCGCCGAACTGTGATGTTCCTGGCGGGGATAAGGTTATTGTCGATGTGCGCTTTACCCTCTCGCCAACGGGGCGTGTAGTCAGCGGTCCGGTTTGGGATGACCGCCGTATTGGCGATCCGCTGGCGGATGCCGCTGTGGCACGGGCCTTTAGTGCGGTCAAACGGGGTGAGCCCTATCTTGACCTTCCGGAAGGTCTGTATAATCAGCCTTTGATAATTACTTTCAATGCAGACAAGGCCTGTCGCGGGCGCTGAAGGGAGTGACGTCATGATCCGTAACCGACGTGCCGGACTTTACACCGCCTTGAAATGCTGTGGAGCTTTGGGCTTAGCCCTGGTTTTTGGTGTGTGCGGACTTCTGACGCCTTTGTCCGAAGCGCAGGCGCAGATCCGCGCCGAAGTGAATTCCGGAGTTGTTGCTCCGACCCCAATTGCGGTGGCGCCTTTCAGCAGCCCGGTCGCGAACGATGTCGGGGCCAATATTGCCAAGGTGGTTGCAGCCAACTTAGAGCGATCCGGCTTTTTCCGGCCTATCCCGCCTGAAGCGTTTATCGAGACGTCTCCGGCGATTAATGTGCAGCCGCGCTTTGAAGACTGGCGCAAGATCAATGCTCAGGCCTTGGTCAATGGCGAAGCCCGGATCGATGCTTCGGGCCGTCTTCAGGTCGAATTCCGGCTCTGGGATATCTACGGCGAGACCCAGATGCTCGGCCTACAATTCACCGCAACGCCGGAAAACTGGCGCCGTGTCGCCCACAAGATTTCAGACGCCATCTATACCAAGATGACCGGTGAAAAGGGCTATTTCGATACGCGCATCGTGTTTGTGGCCGAAAGCGGCAGCCGCTCGAAGCGCGTGAAACGTCTGGCGATCATGGATCAGGACGGGGCCAATCCGAGCTATCTGACAGACGGCTCCTATACGGTGCTGACTCCACGCTTCTCGGCCAACAGCCAGGAAATCACCTATATGGCCATGCGGGCGGACTCGCTGAAGATCTATCTCTTCAACATCGAGACGGGCCGACAGGAAACCCTGGGCAATTTCAAGGGCATGGTCTTCGCGCCGAGCTTTTCGCCCGACGGGTCCAAGGTCGCCTTTACCGTCGATCAGTCCGGGAATTCAGACATCTACATCATGGATCTGCGCTCGCGCTCGACCACGCGCCTGACCCGCGATCCAGGCATCGACACCTCGCCCAGCTTCTCGCCGGATGGTCAGAGCCTGGTGTTCAATTCCGATCGGGGGGGCTCGCCCCAGCTTTATGTAATGAATCTCGACGGCTCCAATGTGCGTCGGATTTCCTTTGGCAGCGGGCGCTATTCGACACCGGTGTGGAGCCCGCGGGGCGACCTCGTGGTCTTCACCAAACAACAAGGTGGCCGGTTCCATATCGGCATCATGGCCCCCGATGGCAGCAATGAAAAACTCCTGACCTCAAGCTATCAGGAGGAGGGGCCGACCTGGGCCCCCAATGGTCGCTACATCATGTTCTTCCGCGAGCCTCCCGGC
>JBKBWB010000084.1:0-7510 GCA_046289215.1 Asticcacaulis sp.
GTGTTCATCCCGATGGCTTTCGGGGCCTCGCAAAAAGCTTACGGCACGCCCTTTGTCGCCCTGAGCGCGTTCCTGATCTTCTACGTCCTGTGCATCCTCGTAAACTGGCTGGTTTACGTGCGCCAGGGCGCGATTTTGAACCCTTCTTCCTCCTCCTCAAACGCTGCAGACTGACATGAGCCATACACTCGACCGCCTCGCGTTTTTTTCGCGAAAAACTGAACTTTTCTCACGTGGGCACGGCGTTCTGAACGACGATGACCGGACTTGGGAAGATGCCTATCGGGACCGCTGGCGTCACGACAAGATCGTGCGCTCAACCCATGGGGTAAACTGCACGGGCTCTTGCTCCTGGAAGATTTACGTCAAGGGCGGGATCGTTACTTGGGAAACGCAACAGACGGATTATCCGCGTACCAGGCCGGAACTACCCAATCACGAGCCACGGGGCTGCGCCCGAGGGGCGAGCTACAGTTGGTACCTCTATTCCGCCAATCGGGTAAAATATCCCCTGATCCGCAGCCGTTTGCTTAAGCTCTGGCGGGCTGCGCGGGCGACACGGTCGCCGGTTGCGGCCTGGGCTCATATCCAGTCTGACCCAAAGCAACGTGACAGCTATACCAAGATGCGCGGGGCAGGTGGGTTCGTTCGTGCGCGCTGGGATGAGGTTAACGAGATAATCGCCGCTGCCAACGTGCATACCGTGCACAAGCACGGCCCTGACCGTGTCTTTGGCTTCTCGCCGATCCCGGCCATGTCGATGGTCTCCTATGCGGCCGGCGCGCGTTACCTTCAGCTGATTGGTGGCGTTACCGGTTCGTTCTACGATTGGTACTGCGATCTTCCGCCATCTTCGCCGCAGACTTGGGGCGAGCAGACCGATGTGGCAGAGTCCGCAGACTGGTATAATTCCGGCTTCCTGCTGTTGTGGGGGTCTAACGTGCCCCAAACCCGTACACCGGATGCACACTTCTACACGGAGGCCCGCTATAGGGGGGCTAAGTCCGCTGTGATTTGCCCGGATTATTCCGAAGCTTCCAAGTTTGCTGATCTGTGGCTTGCGGTAAAACAAGGGACCGATGCAGCCCTCGGGATGGCCTTCGGTCATGTGATCCTCAAGGAGTATCATCTGGATCGGGATGTACCGTATTTCCGGGATTATATCCGGCAATACTCGGACATGCCCATGTTGGTCCGTCTGGTGGAACAAGATGGACGCCTGATCCCCGAGCGTCTGCTGCGGGCCGCGGACTTTAGCGATAACCTTGGTCAGGACAATAACCCAGAGTGGAAGACACTCGGAGTCGATGAACTCAGCGACAAGGTCGTCGTCCCCAATGGCACCATCGGGTTCCGCTGGGGCGAAGACGGAAAGTGGAACCTTGAGGAGAAAGACGCGAACGGGCAGGACGTAAAACTGCGTCTGGGCCTTAAAGGCGTACATGATGCCATTGCAGGCGTGGCCTTTCCTTATTTTGCCAACACGGCCTCAAATGGCTTTGCGACGACCGACCATCCGGATGTGCTGGTTCGCAATGTCCCGGCCAAACGCATGGCGCTTCGAGACGGCGAAGCCCTGGTTACAACGGTCTATGATTTGTTCCTGGCCAATTACGGGGTGGATCAAGGCTTTGGTGGCGATCACATGCCAGCGTCTTATGACGATCCGGAGCCCTATTCTCCGGCTTGGGCAGAACACATTACCAGCGTGCCGCGGGATCAGATCATAGCGGTGGCGCGTGGTTTTGCCACCAACGCTGAAAAGACCCGGGGCCGCTCGATGGTCATCATTGGCGCAGCCATGAACCATTGGTTCCACATGGATATGAACTACCGCGCAGTGATCAACATGTTGGTGATGTGCGGGTGTGTGGGGCAGTCGGGCGGCGGCTGGGCCCACTATGTCGGTCAGGAAAAACTGCGTCCGCAATCGGGCTGGGCCCCGCTGGCCTTTGCGCTGGATTGGCTGCGCCCACCACGTCAGCAAAACTCGACGTCGTTCTTTTATGCTCACACTGATCAATGGCGTTATGAGACCCTGACGGCCAAGGAAATCCTTTCGCCGACCGCCCCGAAAGGTGACTGGGATGCATCCCTGATCGATTTCAATGCGCGTGCTGAGCGTATGGGATGGCTGCCTTCTGCACCGGCGCTGAAGACCAACCCGCTGAAGCTGGCTCAAATGGCGAAGGCGGCCGGTGAAGATCCCAAGGTCTATACCGTCAAGGCTCTTAAGGATCGGACGCAGGCCCTGTCCTGCATGGATCCGGATCATCCGGACAACTGGCCGCGCAACATGTTTGTATGGCGCTCAAACCTTCTGGGCTCATCCGGCAAAGGGCACGAATACTTCCTCAAGCATCTGCTCGGAGCGTCGCACGGCGTTCAAGGCAAAGACCTTGGACAGGATGGCAAGGCCAAGCCCAAGGATGTCACATGGCATGAGAAGGCTCCGGAAGGGAAACTGGATCTGCTGGTCACCCTCGACTTCCGCATGTCAACGACGGCGGTCTACTCCGACATCGTTTTGCCGACGGCCACTTGGTACGAAAAGCACGACATGAATACGTCGGATATGCACCCCTTCATCCACCCGTTGACCGCGGCCGTGGATCCGGCATGGGAAGCACGTTCGGACTGGGCCATCTTCAAGGGCATTGCCAAGAGCTTTTCAGAAGTAGCCCCAGAAGTCCTCGGCAAGGAAACCGACATCGTCCTTACGCCGATCCAGCATGACAGTGCAGGGGAGTTGGCTCAGCCCTTTGACGTCAAGGACTGGTGGAAGGGGGAATGCGAGCCGATCCCGGGCAAAACCATGCCTCAGATCACCGTCGTCGAGCGAGATTACCCGAACGTCTATAAGATGTTCACATCTGTTGGCCCGCTCATGGAAAAACTGGGCAATGGCGGCAAGGGGCTGGGCTGGAATACGCAGCACGAAGTTGATCTCCTGCGCGCCCTGAATGGTGACGTTAAGGCAGAAGGGATCAGCAAAGGTCTGGCGCGTCTCGAAAGCGATATCGATGCGTGTGAGATGATCCTGATGATGGCCCCTGAAACCAATGGTGAGGTCGCTGTTAAGGCCTGGGCGTCACTGGGCAAGCAAACGGGTCGAGACCACACGCACTTGGCACTGCCGAAGGAAGAAGAAAAGATCCGCTTCCGGGATATTGTAGCCCAGCCGCGTAAGATTATCTCGTCTCCGATCTGGTCTGGTCTGGAAAGCGAACATGTCTGCTACAATGCTGGATATACCAATGTGCATGAACTCATACCCTGGCGCACACTGACCGGTCGCCAGCAGCTCTATCAGGACCATCTTTGGATGCGAGCCTTTGGCGAGGCCTTGTGCGTTTATCGTCCGCCGGTCGATCTCAAAACGACCTGGATCAAAGATAAAAAGCCCAATGGTGAAACGGAAATCATCCTCAACTTCATTACCCCGCACCAAAAGTGGGGCATCCACTCGACCTATACCGATAACCTGTTGATGCTGACCCTCAACCGTGGGGGGCCAGTAATCTGGATCTCGGAAGTTGATGCTCGCAAAGCCGGTATTGAAGACAATGACTGGGTTGAGTTGTTCAACAGCAACGGTGCTCTTACCGCTCGGGCGGTGGTCTCACAACGGATACGTGAGGGCACAACCTTTATGTATCACGCTCAAGAAAAAATAGTGAATACACCGGGATCTGAGATTACTGGTCAAAGAGGTGGGATACACAACTCGGTGACGAGGGCGGTTCTGAAGCCGACTCACATGATCGGTGGGTATTCACAACTGTCTTATGGATTCAATTACTACGGTACGGTGGGTTCGAACCGTGATGAATTCGTAGTCATCCGGAAAATGCGCAAGATTGACTGGCTCGAAAAGCGCCTGTCCAAGAAGGAGGCTGCACAGTGAAAATCCGTGCTCAAATCGGCATGGTCCTGAATCTGGACAAGTGTATCGGCTGCCACACCTGTTCGGTGACCTGCAAAAACGTTTGGACCAGCCGCGAAGGGGTTGAGTACGCTTGGTTCAACAACGTCGAAACCAAGCCAGGCATCGGTTACCCCAAAGATTGGGAAAATCAGAAGCGCTGGAATGGGGGCTGGGTCCGCAAATCCAACGGCAAGATTGAGCCGAAAATGGGGGCCAAGTGGCGGATCCTCGCTAAGATCTTTGCCAACCCGGATCTTCCGGAAATCGACGATTATTACGAACCGTTCGATTTCGACTATGGACACCTTCAGAATGCGCCTGAGATGAAGGCCTTTCCGACGGCCCGCCCGCGTTCGAAAATTTCTGGCGAGCGGATGGAAAAGATCGAGTGGGGACCGAACTGGGAAGAAATCCTCGGGGGCGAATTCTCTAAACGATCCAAGGATTACAATTTCGAAGGCGTCCAAAAGGAAATCTACGGCGCTTTCGAAAATACCTTCATGATGTACCTGCCGCGTCTGTGTGAGCACTGCCTCAACCCAGCGTGTGTGGCTGTCTGTCCATCGGGTGCGATTTACAAGCGTGAAGAAGACGGCATCGTCCTGATTGACCAGGATAAGTGCAGGGGCTGGCGAATGTGTGTCTCGGCCTGTCCTTACAAGAAAATTTACTATAACTGGGAGTCTGGGAAATCAGAAAAATGCACCTTCTGCTTCCCACGTATCGAAGTGGGTCAGCCGACAGTCTGCTCTGAAACCTGCGTCGGGCGCATTCGTTATCTGGGCGTGCTGCTCTATGATGCAGATCGGATCGAAGCTGCGGCGGCCGTGCCAGATGATCAGCTATATGAAGCCCAACTCGATGTCTTCCTCGATCCTCATGATCCTAAGGTCATCGCGGAAGCCCGTGCTCAAGGCATTCCGGAAGCCTGGCTTGACGCGGCTCAGGTCAGCCCGGTCTATAAGATGGCCATGGACTGGAAAGTGGCCTTCCCGCTGCATCCGGAATATCGTACCTTGCCAATGGTTTGGTATGTGCCGCCGCTCTCGCCGATCCAGTCCGCAGCGGCAGTAGGGGCCCTCGAGTCGGATGGCGATATGCCGGATGTCTCCAGTCTTCGGATCCCGGTACGCTATCTCGCCAATATGCTTACGGCGGGAGTCGAGCCCCCTGTGACTTTGGCTCTGCAGCGGATGCTGGCCATGCGATCATACATGCGCACGAAAACGATTGATGGTCGGATCGACCCGAACCTTGCCACCAAGGTGGGACTGAGCCCTGCCCAGATCGAAGATATGTATCACATCATGGCCATCGCCAATTACGAGGATCGCTTTGTCATCCCGACAACGCACCGCGAAAGCAGCGAAGATGCCTTTGATTTGCGTGGATCCTGCGGTTTCACCTTTGGCAATGATTGCTCGGGGGGGCAGACGGAATTTGGTTTGTTCGGCAAGACCAATCGCCCCCGGGCGGTCAAGGTCAAGGCGGTGTCGTAATGCTCTATACATATAAAGCTCTGGCCTTGTTTCTGGCCTACCCTGAAGAAGACACCCAGGCCCTCATGCCCGAAGCGTTTAAAGCGCTTCAGTCTGAGGGCCGACTGAACGCACCCTTGCTGCGGGCGCTCGGAAAGCTGGCGGATCGACTGTCGCACTCGGATCTTTATGATCTTCAAGAAGCCTATGTGCACCTGTTCGACCGGACCCGGTCTTTGTCGCTTAATCTTTATGAGCACGTTCATGGCGAAAGCCGTGACCGGGGTCAGGCGATGGCCGCACTGAAAAGCCTCTATGAGGCTGCCGGCCTCGAACTGACGGCCCAGGAATTGCCCGACTATTTGCCGGTGTTTCTTGAATTCTTGTCCTTGCAGACCCCGGAAAAAGCCTCGACCTTTCTGGCCGATGCCGCCCATGTGCTCGAAGCCATTGCGGAGCGTCTGAAAAAGCGTGAAAGCGACTATCGGGCAGTCTTCGGTGCCCTTGTGCACTTGTCCGGTGTCGAGGCCGGTCAGGAAGCCGTCGCTGCGTTGTTGCAGGAACCCGAGGAGGATCCTGACGATCTCGAAGCGCTTGACCGCCTGTGGGAAGAAACGGCGGTCACCTTTGGCCCCGGCGAAGCGGGCTGCCCCAAGGCCGAAGCTATGGTTGCAGCCATGGCCACACCCTCAACCGCCGCGCCGACCGGTGCGGTTCGTCCCAGCGCGAGGACCTGATCATGGACCTGTTTCATCAATTCTTTTTCGGGATCTACCCTTATATCGCTCTGAGCGTTCTTGCGATTGGATCTGTCTTAAGGTTTGACCGTGAGCAGTATACTTGGCGAACGGGGTCATCCCAGCTTCTGCGTCGTAAGCAGCTTGTGGCCGGATCGATCCTGTTTCACGTCGGCGTGCTGGTAATTTTTGGCGGACATTTTGTTGGTCTTCTGACTCCGATCTGGGTGTTCGACAGCTTGGGAATCTCGCACGGCGCTAAACAAATCCTGGCGATCGTCGCCGGGGGTATCGCCGGTGTTTTGTGCTTGATCGGGGCTTTGTTGCTGATCCATCGGCGTTTGTTTGATCCGCGCATCCGCCGGAACTCCAGTTTTGGCGATACCGCGATCTTGCTAATCCTGACGTTGCAACTTTGCCTGGGGTTGGCGACCATTCCTTTGTCAGGTCAGCATCTGGACGGCGGGGAAATGGTCAAGTTCATGACTTGGGCCCAGGGTGTCTTTACCTTCCAGCCCAATGTTGCTGCGCATGTCACGGATGTGCACCCAATCTTTAAGGCGCACCTGATCCTTGGCTTGACGATTTTCCTAGTATTCCCCTTCACGCGACTTGTGCACATGCTATCGGCACCGGTCTGGTATCTCAATCGTCGGGGCTGGCAGATTGTTCGGACCCGTCGGGATTTGGGACCAGTGCGTTCGCTCGACTCTTCGGACGGAGGGCGCTGATGGGATCGATCGTGATCGATGGCGTGGCCATTCCGGAAACCATGTTGCGAGAGGAAATGGCGCACCACCGGGCCGCGTCGCCCGCTGAAGCGCGGCAACAAGCGGGCCAAGCCCTAGCAATCCGGGCCTTGTTACTTCACCGGGCTGAAACGCTTGGCCTGAGCGCTGAGCCAGAAACTGATCCGGACGGACGTCTGGAAACTGAGGACGAGGCCCTGCTTCGCGTTCTTCTCGAACAGGAACTTCAGGTAACCGAACCTGAAGACGTGGAAATCGAGCGGTTTTATCAGGCCAACACCGATCGGTTCCGGGCACCACTGCTTTATGCCGCGTCCCATATTTTATTCCCGGTTGCTGAGGGCCAGTCGTCAGATGCGGCCTTGGCGGAGGCCATAAGTGCGCTGGCGTATCTGCAAAATGCACCAGGCGAATTTGCGAACCTGGCGCGGGCTAATTCGGGATGCCCCTCAGCGGGCGTGGGGGGCAGCCTCGGTCAGCTGTCCAAAGGGGACCTTTTTGCACCTGTGGAGCAGGCCCTGTTGAGTGTCGAGCCTGGTGCGTTCTATCCGGATCCTGTCCTGTCGCCTTTCGGGGTGCACGTTCTGCGGCTCGATCAGCTTTGGCCGGGCGAGATCC
>JBKBWB010000085.1:0-7441 GCA_046289215.1 Asticcacaulis sp.
CCTGGGGCTGACCGAGGCCGAGACCGACACGGTCGCCTGGCTGGTGCGCCACCACCTCGTGCTGTCGGACTATGCCCAAAAGCGCGATGTGCGCGATCCGGACACGGTCGCCAGCTTTGCCCGGATCGTGGAAACGCCCGAGCGGTTGCGGCTGTTGCTGGTGCTGACCGTGGCCGATATCCGCGCGGTCGGGCCCGGGGTCTGGAACGGCTGGAAGGGCCAGCTGATGCGCGAGCTCTATGCGGCGACCGAAGCGGCGTTCCGGGGCGGGCGGGGCCATGATCCCGCCGCCAGTGTCCGCGCCGAGTTGCACCACCGGGCGCGGGAGATTCGCAGCCACCTGCCAGGCAAGGATACCGATCTGACCCACTGGCTGGGCGTGATGGAAGATGCCTATCTGTGCAGCTTTTCCGAAGCCGATCTGCGCCGCCATGCCCGGATCGTCACCGATGCCACGGTGGCCGGGGCCCGGGCCGAGAGCTGGATTGACCCGGCACGCAATGCCGCCGCACTGGTCGTGGCCACCCGCGACCGGCCGGGGCTGTTTGCCGATCTGGCCGGGATCTTTGCGCCACTGGGGGCCAGTGTGGTCGGCGCTCAGGTCTATACCTCGCATGACGGTTGGGCGCTGGATGTGTTCTATGTCCAGGATCAGGCCGGCGATCCGTTCGGAGCCGACGCGCCAGAGCGTCTGGCCGAAGCTGTATCCCGTCTGGAGACCGCGGCCCTTGGGCTGAGTGCGTCGAAGGGCGAGGATGCGTCCGAGACACGGCCCCTGCCGCCGCGTCTGGCCGCCTTTGCCATTGCCCCGACGGTGATGTTCGACTCCGAGGCCAGCGACCGGGCCACGGTAGTCGAGGTGTCCGGGCGTGACCGACCCGGCTTGCTGGCAGAGCTGGCGCGAGTTCTGGCCCGGTCGGGCCTGTCGATCGAGTCCGCCCACATCGGGGTCTATGGCGAGCGGGCCGTCGATGCCTTTTATCTCGTGGACCCACGCACACCCAAGCCCTGGCCACGCGGCTATCGCCAGGCCCTGAGAGCGGCCCTGACTGAGGTACTGGATCCCCCCCTGAGCGGCCCTGAGCTGGTCCGCGCCCGCGCCAGCCGGGCGGAATAGCCGCCCAACCCGCCACACCCTTGTTTCAGCGAAGGCCAGGGGCTAGACGGGGAGAGGAGCACCGGGGGAGCCATGACCAGCCAGTCCAAGCGTATGATGAAGTCCTCGATGGTCTTCAGCGGCCTGACCCTGATCAGCCGTTTCCTGGGGCTTGCGCGGGATCTGGTCATCGGGGCGGCGCTGGGGGCCAGCAGCACGATCATGGCTGATGCCTACAATACGGCCTTAAGCTTTCCCAACCTGTTTCGCCGCATCTTTGCCGAGGGTGCATTTGCCGCGGCCTTTGTCCCCGCCTATTCGGCGACGCTTGAGGAAAAGGGTCCCGAGGCCGCAGATAAGCTGGCGCGCGATGCCCTGGCGACCCTCGCCTTTGCCACACTTCTCCTGAGCCTTGCTGCCCAGCTTAGCATGCCCTGGCTGATGCAGTTTATTGCGCCCGGGTTTATGGATACACCGGACAAGTTCAAGCTGACGGTGATTTTGACCCAAATCACCATGCCCTATCTTCCGGCCATGACCCTGGTGGCGTTGCTGTCCGGGGTGTTAAACGCCAGGGGCCGGTTTATCCTGTCCGGAGCCGCCCCGACACTCCTCAACGTGATTATGCTGGTCGCTGTGATCCCGCAGAAGGATCCCCTCAGCGCCGCCTATGCCGCCGCATGGTCCGTGCTGGCCTCGGGCATAGCACAGGCCCTCTTGCTGATCTGGGGCGTGCGGCGTGTCGGCGCGCGGATCGGGTTCGCCTGGCCGAGTTTGTCGCCGGATATCCGCAACCTTTTGTGGCTGGCCGTGCCCGGGGCGATTGCCGCGACAGCCACCCAGATCAATGTGTTTGTATCCCAGATCCTGTCATCCGAAGTGGACGGGGCGCGGACATGGCTGAATTTTGCTGATCGTCTTTATCAGCTGCCGCTGGGCCTAGTGGGGGTCGCGATTGGTGTTGCGCTGTTGCCTGCCCTGTCACGTGCCGTACAGGCCGGGGATAAACAGGCGGCCCAGACCACCATGGACGATGCACTGGTTCTGTCCATGGCCCTGACCCTGCCCGCCGCTGCGGCCATGATCGCCATGCCGGACTACCTGATCGACGGCCTGTTCCGGCGCGGCGAATTCACCGTGTTTGACTCCCAGCAAACAGCCCTCGCGCTGTTGCATTACGGCTGGGGCGTTCCGGCCTTTGTGCTGACCCGCGTGCTGACTCCGGCCTTTTTTGCCCGGCGCGACACCTGGGGGCCGATGAAGTTCGCCTTTGCCTCGGTGGCGCTCAATCTGGCGCTCGGAATTGCCTTGTTCCGGCTGGTCGGGGTTCAGGGGCTGGCCATGGCCACCAGCGCCGCCGCCTGGCTGAATGTGGGCCTGATGGTGATCACCCTGTCACGACGGGGGGTCTGGACGCTCAGTTCCAAGGCCACCGGGCGGCTGCTGCGGCTGATCCTGGCCGGGGGCGTGATGGGGGTGTTCTGTTTTGCCGCCCAGATGTTCCGCCCGGCGTTGGAGACGATGATCGCGGCCTTTGCCTTGCCCGGCGGCCTGTCGCTGGCGGGTGCCGCCAAGGAAGTGGGGATCCTGCTGAGCTGTTTCGCCGGGGCGGTGCTCTATGCCGGGCTTGTACCCGTCACCGGTGCGGTGCGGATTTCCGAGGTTCGGGCGGCCCTGCGGCGCAAACCCGCGGATCCGGGGGACGGCAAGACCTTGCCCCCGTCCTTCGACTAGGCTTTATGAAATCGGGACAGGGAGTTGGTCCGTCCCGCAACAAAGATCTGAGCATGTCTGACGTTACACCTGAGGGCTCTGTCCCCGAAACCGTCTATTCCGGCCCCAAGCGGGTCTTGTCCGGCGTCCAGCCGACGGGTGCCCTGCACATGGGCAACTATCTGGGCGCGCTGAAGAAATTCGTGACCCTTCAGGACGAGGCCGAGTGCTTTTACTGCGTGGTGGACCTGCATGCGATCACGGTGTGGCAAGACCCGGTCAAGCTGAAGGATCAAGTGCGCGAAATCGCGGCGGCCTATCTGGCGGCCGGAGTGGACCCGAACAAGGCGGCGGTTTTCCCGCAATCGGCGGTGCGCGCCCATGCCGAGCTGGCGTGGATTTTCAACTGTATTGCCCGCCTGGGCTGGCTCAACCGCATGACCCAGTTCAAGGAAAAAGCTGGTAAGGACAAGGAGCGCGCCAGCGTCGGGCTGTTCACCTATCCGGTGCTCCAGGCGGCAGACATCCTCGTCTACAAGGCCACCCACGTGCCGGTAGGCGAAGACCAGCGCCAGCACCTTGAGCTGACCCGCGACATCGCCCAGAAATTCAACACCGACTATGACGCGCCGGGCTTCTTCCCCCTGCCGGAAACCCTCTATCAGGGGCCGGGGGCTCGGATCATGTCCCTGCGCGATGGCAGCGCCAAGATGTCAAAGTCCGATCCGTCGGACAATTCGCGCATCAATCTGACCGATGATGCCGACACCATCGCCGCCAAGATCAAAAAGGCCAAGACCGATCCGGAACCCTTGCCGGAAACCCTTGAGGGCCTCGACAGCCGCCCCGAGGCCAAGAATCTGGTCGGGATCTATGCCGCCCTCGCCGGGATCAGTGAAGCTGAGGTGCTGGCCCAGTTTGGCGGTCAGGGCTTTGGCAGCTTCAAGCCCGCCCTGTCGGAGGTGGTGGTCTCGGCCATGGCTCCAGTCAGCGAGCGCATGCGCGCCTATCTCAAGGACCCGGCAGAAATCGACCGGATATTGGCCCGCGGTGCCGAACAGGCCGAAGCCGTGGCAGAGCCGGTGGTTCGTGAGACAAAACGTCTAATTGGCCTCTGGGGCTGATCTGTGCGTGATGCCGGGCGTATGCCGGATAACCTCTTAAGGAGACCTCGAATGCGCCCTCTGATCCCTGCGTTTGTCCTGATGGCCGCCCTTGCGGGTCCGGCTGTGGCCAAGGACGTTGTTGTCGGCAACCTGACCCTCAGCGACGCCTCGGCCCGGGCAAGCCTCGGCAAGGCCCCGAACTCTGCGGCCTACCTGACCATCCGCAACAGCGGCAAGGCCGATGACACGCTGACCGGGGCGGAATGCGCCTGTGCGACCAAGGTTGAGATTCACGACATGACTCACGAGGGCGGCGTCATGCGCATGTTCGAAATTCCTGGTGGTCTAAAGGTTCCAGCGGGTCAGACGGTGAAACTGGCGCGCGGCGGCAAGCACATCATGCTGTTTGGCCTCAAGGCACCGCTCAAGGCCGGAACCCAGCAGCCGATCACCCTGATCTTTGCCAAGGCGGGTCGGGTGAAGGTCACGTTCCCGGTTCAGGATCTGACGGCCAGCCCGGCCAAGGCCCCGGCGGGCGGCGCGCATCACGGCCACTAAGTTACGGTTTGATTTTCACGGAAAAGCCCGGGCTCATCTCCGGGCTTTTTGCTTTTAAGCCTCTGATTAAAGAGATTTTTTGTTTCGCGCTTCGCGGATTTGTCCCCGCCACCGCTAAAGGCCTTAGTCTTAGGCCATGAATACAGGACACGCCTTTCAGGCCCAATTAGAGACGCTGCTGGCGAAGGCGGTCGCGTCTCTGGAAGCTCAACCCGCCCCGACCGATGTGCGCGGCATTACGCAGATGGCCAATGCCATCTCCAGCCTGGCGCGGGCCTTTCGCGCTTTGGCCAACCTGACCCCGCTGGAGAAAAACCCGTCCAAAGTCAGCGCCGTGCCTGAGAGCAGACCCAAACTGGCCCTGCCTGGCCTTCCGGTCGCGGTGAAACAGGCCAAGGCCCCAGTCTCGGGTCTTCAGCCCCCACCCCGCCCGGGGCCACACCCGTCGATCAAGCTCAATCCTCAGCGCAGCGGCGTAAGAACCCCTTGAATTTTTCGTGGGTCTCGGCGGCTTTTTCCGCGTCATAGAGCATCGGCGTCGGCGGACGGATGGCGGGTTCGTCATAGGCGTGGGTGGCATCCACCGTCCAGATTTCGACATCGGACCCACCCTTGACCGCCGCCCCATAGGCTTTCATGGCGATATTAACCGTCGCCAAATGGTCATCGCGGGCAATCACGCCAAAGGTGCGCGCCTTGTGCACCCAGGTCTTGTGTCGGCTGCGGGCGGGAAAATTGACATAGGGATAGACGTTGAACGTGCCCTTGACCGAGGTCATCAGGGCTGGATTCGGATCCAGCAGGCTCGCTTCGCCCTTGCGCGTCAGGGGCAGAGTCATCAGGTCCATGATCCCCCAGCCGCCGTGGCTCCAACCCGCCAGCACGATCCGGTCGGGATCGACCCCCGGATAATCCCGTACGCCATGGATCGTCGCCAGAATATCCCCGGCCCGCTCCAGACCCGGCAACAGAATACCCGTACAGACAAACGTCAGGGCAAATTCCCGGCTCCAGCCGCGCGCGCCAAAGGAATCAACCACAAAGGCCCGGTATCCGGCGTCGACAGCGGATTTGGCATAACGCCGGATATGCTCGCGCACACCCCCGCAGCCATGAAACAGCAGCACCGCCGGGCGCGGCAGATCATCTGCCGGTCCGTAGACCAGAATGTGCGGGAACAAACGCGACCAGCGATCCTTGAGACTGTCCATCGACCCTACCCTCTCCAGACAGCCTCACCTTGCACAGGAAAGCGGCGCCGGAAAGGGTCTCTCTCCGACGCCGCGAATTTTATGAGACCTTAGGTCAGCTTTGCGCCTAGTGGCGGAACACCCGCACGCCGGTAAAGGCCATGGTCAGACCCGCTTCGTCGGCGGCGCGGATCACGTCCTCGTCGCGGATCGAACCGCCCGGCTGGATGATCGCCGTTGCGCCCGCAGAGGCCGCTTCGAGCAGCCCGTCCGGGAACGGGAAGAAGGCTTCGGACGCACAGGCACAGCCGGTGAGGTCAAGGTCAAAATCCTTGGCGCGGATCGCGGCGATACGCGCCGAGTCCTTGCGGTTCATCTGACCGGCCCCGACGCCCAGGGTCTGGCCGTTACGGGCATAGACGATGGCATTGGACTTGACGTGCTTGGCCACCGTAAAGGCGAACAGCATGTCGCGGACTTCATCGTCCGTAGGCTGACGTTTGGTGACAATCTGCAAATCGGCCGGGGTAATCCGGGCCAGATCGCGCGACTGGACAAGGAAGCCCCCGGCCACGGTCCGCAGCACTTCGCCCGGCGCGAACGGATCGGGCAGTGCGTCGGTCACCAGCAAGCGCAGGTTCTTCTTGGCTTCGAACACCGCCACCGCATCGTCATCGGCGGACGGGGCGACCACGACCTCGGTAAAGGTCTCGACGATTTTTTCGGCCGTGGCGCGGTCAAGGCGGCTGTTGAGCGCGACAATGCCGCCAAAGGCCGACACCGGATCACAGGCGAGCGCGCGTTCATAGGCGGCCAGCAAGGTCGGGCCCGTCGCTACGCCGCACGGATTGGCATGTTTGACAATTACCACCGCCGGGGCCACCGACGGATCAAATTCAGCCACCAGCTCAAAGGCCGCGTCCGTATCGGCGACATTGTTATAGCTGAGCGCCTTGCCCTGAAGCTGACGCGCCGTGGTCACGCCCGGACGCGCCGGACCCGACCGATAGAAGGCCGCGCTCTGGTGCGGGTTTTCGCCGTAGCGCATTTCCTGGATCAGGGTGCCGCCCAGGGTCTTACGGGTCGGCGCGGTTTCACCCAGCTGACCGGCGAACCAACCGCTGACCGCGGCATCATAGGCCGCCGTGCGGGCAAAAGCGCGGGCCGCCAGGGTCTTGCGCAGATCAAGGCCGGTGGCCCCATCAGCCTCCAGCGCTGCCAGAACCATGTCCACGGCGGGTTTATCAACGCAAACAGCTACATAAGGATGATTCTTGGCCGATGAACGGATCATCGCCGGACCGCCGATGTCGATGTTTTCAATCGCCGCTTCAAAGCCGCCGCCCGCCGCCACCGTGGCTTCGAACGGATAAAGGTCGATCCAGACCAGATCGATGGTCTCGATCTTATGCTCGCTCAGGGCCCGGGCATGCTCGGGGGCGTCACGATAGGCCAACAGAGCCCCATGCACGCGGGGATGCAGGGTCTTGACCCGGCCATCCATCATTTCCGGGAAACCGGTCAGATCGGCGACATCGCGCACCGGCAAGCCGGCAGCGGCGATCGCTGCGCGCGTCCCCCCCGTCGAAATCAGCTCGACCCCCCGCCCGTGCAGGGCCTGGGCGACGTCGACCAGACCGGTCTTGTCGGAAATCGAGATCAGGGCGCGTTTGGGGACGATCCGGTCCGGGGCGGGCGGAAAATCAGGGGCAGCAGGCATGGGGAGGCTCGCAGAACACACAGAGGAAAACGGGATGGGCGGCGATAGCACGACTTGG
>JBKBWB010000086.1:0-7434 GCA_046289215.1 Asticcacaulis sp.
CACCTTGCAGGTTGCCCATGAGGCGGGGGACAGTCATGCGGCTCCGACGCTGGTGGCGGCTCTGCCGGGCTGGGGTAAGGCGCTGGTCGCGCTGCTGGCGGTGGGGGCGGTGGTCGGGTTCGGTCGCTATCTGATCCGGCCGATTTTTCGCTACATCGCAGATGCGGGTCTGCGGGAAGCCTTTACCGCCTTTGCCTTGCTGATCGTCGTGGGGGTAGCGGTCCTGATGCAGCACGTCGGCCTTTCCCCCGCGCTCGGTGCCTTCGTGGCCGGGGTGGTCCTAGCCGAAAGTGAATTCCGGCGCGAGCTTGAAACCGACATCGAACCGTTCCGGGGTCTTCTGTTGGGGCTGTTCTTCCTGACGGTCGGGGCCGGTCTCAATCTGCCGCTGGTGCTGGCGGATCCGCTCCAGATCGGGGCGATGGTTGTGGGGCTCCTCGTCCTCAAGGGGGCGCTGATCTTTGGGGTGGCGCGGCTCAGCGGCCTTTATTGGCGCGATGCGGGGACCTTGGCGGCGGCACTGTGCGGGGGCGGGGAGTTTGCCTTTGTGTTGTTTTCTGCGGCGTCTGTCGGCGGAATATTGCCCCCGGATTTGGCATCCCGCCTGACCGCGTCAGTGGCGTTATCCATGGCGGCGACGCCGCTGGTGTTCCTCGCCTGGCAAGCCCTGAGCCGCGCTCCGGCAGAGGCCGAGCTGACGCCCGAAAACGAAGCCTTTGCCCATTCGGATCCCGACGCGATCATTGCCGGGCACGGGCGGTTCGGCCAGATGGTCTCGCGCCTTTTGGAGGTCAATGGCCTCAAGGTTGCCACGCTAGAGTCCTCGGTCGCTCAGATCGCCCTGCTGCGTAAATTTGGCCGTCGGGTCTACTATGGCGATGCCGGACGGCTGGATCTTCTCAGGGCCGCCGGGGCGGAAAAAGCCAAGATCCTGGTGGTTGCCATCGATGACAGTGAAAAAGCAGTCGAGATCGTGCGGATGGCCCGCGAAGCCTTTCCCCAACTGATGATCCTCGCACGGGCCTATGATCGGCGGCACTATTACGAGCTGATGCAGGCGGGGGCCCACCGGATTGAGCGCGAAGTCTTTGAAGGCGGTCTGGCTATGGGGGCCGAAGCGCTCAAGGCCCTTGGCTGGCGGGCCTATACGGCAGAGCGGGCCGCAAGGCTGTTCCGGCGTCACGATGAGCGGATGCTCGAGTCTCTGGCTGACCTTTGGCAGGATGTGGAACGCTACAGTGTGGCTGCCCGCGAAAGCGCACCGGCCATGGAAGACGTGATGCGGGCCGACCTGCACCAGATGAGCGGCCGGGCTCAAGACACTTGGGCTCATGATAAGCAAACGATGTCAGACGGGAAGGAGAAAGAGGCTTCAACCGCTGTTTGACCGCGCTCTTGGCCTGGCTTAGCCTGAACACTTACAGGCGAGATCCGCGGGATCTGGCCGCACACCAGAAGGCTGAAACAGCCAAAGATCGGGGAAGCGCATGGTCGTCACGATTAAAGAAACCGTCAGCGCCAACCGTAGGGTTGGTTTAAAATTCAGTGCGGCCCTGGGCCTTATCTTGGCGCTTGGGGCCGCACCCGTGGTGGCGGCACCGGCATTGACTCTGGCCAGCCCGCCTGTGGACGCGGCTTCGGTGTCCGCTCCGGTGGATGCGGCCTTTGAAGCACTGACTAAGGCCTATGAGGCGCAAGTCAAGGCTGATGACCCGGGCGCGGATGACGAAGACAGCGGTGCCGTATCCGACCATGTTCCTGACGTATCGCCAGCCGCCGAAGCGCGCCGGATAGCGACGGCCAAGAGCTATCTTGAAAAGCTCAAGGCACTTGATCCGTCGGGCCTCAGCCTTGAAGCCCGAGTCAACTATGCGGTTTTGCTTCGCAGCCTGACCATGCGGGTCGAGGGCGCCACCTTTGATGACAACCGGCTGGCGTTTACCAATGAGGGCGCCGCAGGCACCTATTTCGGTTATGTGGGGCGTGGCACGGTCATCAAGAATCTGGCCGATGCCGAGGCTTGGGTTCGGCGTCTTGGAAAGGCGCGCGGCTATTATGACCAGGTGTTGGACAATGCCCGCCGGGGCCTGAAGACCGGCTTCGTTCAGCCTCAAAGCACGGTCGAAAACGCGCTGAAAGTCGCACGAAACGAACTGGCGTTGACGGAAGACGCCGATCCCATGCTGTTGCCGCTGCAAAAGCTGCCGGCCACGATATCCGCTGCGGATCAGGCACGTCTGCGCGCCGAAGCCGCGCGGATCGTCCGCGATCAAATCCGTCCGGCGCGTCAGCAGTGGGTGGCGTTCCTCGAAAAAGACTATGCCCCCAAGGCGCGCAAGGTTTTGGGCGTCGGATCCTTACCCGGTGGCAAGGCCTATTACGCCTATCTGGCCCGCAGCTATACCACCACGTCCCTGACCCCGGATGAGATCCATGCGATCGGCCAGAAAGAAGTGGCGCGGATCCGGGCCGAGATGGATGTCGAAATGAAAGCCTCTGGCTTTAAAGGCACGTTCCCGGAGTTCCTGACCTTTCTGCGGACGGATCCGCAGTTTTACGCCAAGTCGCGCGAAGAGCTGTTGATGCGGGCGGCCTGGCTGTCCAAACAGGCCGACGACCAGATGCCGCGCCTGTTTAAAACCCTGCCGCGTTTGCCTTATGGCGTGCGCCCCGTGCCCCATGAAATCGAAGAGACCTATACCACCGGGCGTTATAATGGCGGCAGCTATGAAGGCGGTGTGGCGGGGGGCTACATCGTCAATACGGGCAAGTTGGATCAGCGCCCTCTCTATGAGCTTCCGGCCCTGACCCTGCACGAAGCCGTTCCGGGGCATCACCACCAGATTGCCTTGCAACAGGAACTCAAGGCTCTGCCGCGTTACCGTCGCAATGCCGAGGTCACCGCCTACGTCGAAGGCTGGGGGCTATATTCGGAATTCCTTGGTTACGAAATGGGCTTCTACAACACCCCCTATGAGCGATTTGGGCGTCTGTCCTATGAAATGTGGCGGGCCTGCCGACTGGTGGCCGATACCGGGATCCATTGGAAAGGCTGGTCAATTGAACAGGCCCGAGCCTGTTTCCGCGATAACTCGGCCTTGGCGCCACACAATATCGAGACCGAGCTTCAGCGTTACATTGCCTGGCCAGGTCAAGCGTTGGCTTACAAGATTGGTGAGATCAAGATCCGGGAGTTGCGTCGCTTGTCGGAAACTGAGTTGGGCGATCAGTTCGATGTCCGAACCTTTCATGACGCGCTTCTTTTGACGGGCCCTCTTCCGCTTGACCTTGTGGAAGCCAATATCCGTGACTGGATTGCCGCGCAGAAATCTGCCCGGCCCTGACCAAGGGAGAGACCGATGCTGAACGATATTCTTGGGGCTGTCACGGGCGCACAGCAAGGCAATGCCTTACAAGCGGTTACGGGGCTCATTCAGAACCATGAAGGCGGTCTTCAGGGGCTGGTGTCATCTTTCCATCAAGGTGGGCTGGGGGAGGCCGTGAATTCCTGGATCAGCACGGGGGCGAACTTGCCCATCAGCCCCGAGCAGATCACCCAGGTTCTGGGGGGAGAGACCGTTCAAAACCTTGCCAGTCAGCTAGGAATATCTCCGGACGTTGCCGCCGAACACCTAACAACTCTTTTGCCGGGCCTGATCAATCAAATCACCCCGAACGGTCTTTTGCCCGAGGGGCCACTGGCGGATGTCTTCAGCCAGGTTACAGGCGGTGATCCGGTCGGGGCCTTGTCCGAGGCCGTGTCTCAAGGCTTGGGAGGCAATCTGGGTGAAACCCTTGGCAAGGTTGCTCAAGGTGGCTTGGGTGATCTTCTGGGCGGTCTGTTTAAGCGCTAATCGCAGTCTGGCCGGACCTGTTTTGGTGCAGCAGGTCCGGCATCAGCCGTTAGAAAGCGTGGCCACGTAACAATTTGTGACCACAGCTCAGGTGCAAAAATTTTTCGCAAAAAATCAAATCCATACTCGTCGAGTCTGGATTACTGGTCATGACCAATGTGGTGCCGCGGTCTGATAACGACACAATTTCGCCCCATTTGGGCTTAAAAGGCGCCGTCGCTCAGTCCGGTTGGAGGGAACCGCTCTGTCGCACAGTGTTGCGTACTGTTCCCAGACCCGAAAGATCCAATGAACGATTTTAATCAGACTGATCTCCGGAATCTTTTGAACCCGGAGCCTCACGATGCTCAAAGAGATGCGGCGCTTGCCCTCGGCCGTATCGTGACCCGAGTACTAATGGCCCTGTCACCACAGGCTGCACTTTTGGTGCGCAGCTATGCTGAGGATGAACTTACCCGCCTCAACTATGAGCAAGGCGAACGTTCATATGCCGTTAAAACCTTAATCGTCGCAGCGATTGAGGGGCAGGGTTAAGCCGACCGCTTAGGCATCAGTCCTCAAGGGTCGTATCAAGGACCTCAGCGTCGGGACTGTTTTTCTTGACCGATTCGATCAAGTTTTTAGCGCCTGATTTTGAGCTATAGCCTTCTGTCGAGAACATGATCTCGTTGTTGTATTTGAACCGAACCCGGAATTCACCGGCCTTGTCTTTGAATATTTCAAACGTGTGCGCCATCGGAGTCTCCGGAAAAAAGTCCGACCCTAGTTTCCCCTTTTGGGCGAAGCTGTCAATCGGGACTATTGTCCCCGGCGAATGCCATTGCGCCAGAGCAGCCCGATGAAACCGCCTTTGATAAAAGGCAGCCAGGCCAAGGTCAGGACGGTGATGGGGACCAAGGTAAGGCCAAGTACAGCCAAGGGATCCATCTTCCAGATAAAGTCGAAGGCCAGCAGGGGCGCGACGACCAAATGGCCAACCAGCAGAATGGTCAGATAGGCCGGGCCGTCATCTGCCGGATAGATGCTCAGAGGCGTTTCACAGACATCGCACGTGTCCACGACCCGCAGATAGCCTTTGAACATCCGCCCTGTACCACAGCACGGACATTTGCGGGTCAAACCCCGCGTAATCGCTTGGCTCATCGAAACCGAGACTGCCGCAGGGGAGGCAGGGGGAACAGACGTCGGATCCGACATGGTGCGTCCTTAAAAAACTGTTCCTCATCATACGGGGAACAAAGCTAAAAATCTCTGTTTGTAAGCTGCGGCGGCCTGTCGCACCAGTTTAGACATTTCAATGTAGGATAATTCGTCAAAAAACGGAATAAATTCATTCACGTGTCTCTTTTTTCAGGATCACCGTTTTTAAGCAAACATAAATCCCCGGCGGTTAAGCTGCAGGCTTGTTATAGAACCAGTGCCGGAGAAGGCCCGTGGCCGTAGGTGTCGTTCTGATCCTTGAAGATAGCCGCACACAGGCGCGCATTGTCAGCAACATGTTCAAGGCCTTGGGATGGGCCTCAATCGTGACGCATGATCTGAGTGATGCCCTGACCCAGGCCGCTATTCAGAAGCCGGATCTGATCTTGTTGGACGCCTACGTGGGCGAGATCTGCACGATCCATCATCTCGAAAATTTCCGCCTTGTCCGCCCCGGTGTTCCGATCAGCGTCATGACCGCCGGCCGCAAGGGTACGACCATCGAAGAGACCCTCACGATGGCTCGGCAAGCGCGCGCCGATTTTATGATTGGCAAGCCGTTTATCCCCGGGGATTTGGTCCAACTGCTGCTGGCGGCCCGGCGCAGCATGGAAGGTGCGACGGTTCCAATCCGTATCCTGGTGGTTGATGACTCGTCCACTGTTCGTCATATGGTCAAGGATACGCTCGAGGCGGCCTGTTACGAGGTCCAGACTGCCGAAACCATGGACGAAGTGTTCGTTCGCATCGATATTGCGCGTCTCGACATGGTGATTACGGACATTTTCATGCCGGGCATGGGCGGCATCGTCGGGTCACGTCGGATCAGCTCAGTATGGCCAGAAGTGCGTATCATTGCCATGTCCTCGGGCGATGGTTCAGATCCGGAACATGCCCTGCGCGAAGCCTTAGAGGCGGGCGCCACAGCGGCCTTGAAAAAGCCCTTCAAGCCTGAAGAACTGATCGCTCTGGTGCAGCAGGTCTTTTCCGTTACCCAGGAAGATGATTTCGAGGCTGAATTGCGCGCGGCCGCCATGCAAAAGGCCCGCCTGCTGGGCTGACGGGCCTAAGAATTCAAGATTAAAGATAGAGCGATCAATCGCCGTCCATTTTGAGCGCGGCGATGAAGGCTTCCTGCGGGATTTCGACCTTGCCGAACTGCCGCATACGCTTCTTGCCTTCTTTCTGCTTTTCTAGCAGCTTTTTCTTCCGGGTCGCGTCGCCGCCATAGCACTTGGCGGTCACGTCTTTACGCAGAGCGCGGACGGTTTCGCGAGCGACAATCCGACCACCAATCGCGGCCTGAATCGGAATTACAAACATATGCTGAGGGATGAGATCCTTCATCTTCTCACACATGCCCCGTCCCCGGCTTTCGGCGCGGGTGCGGTGGACCAGCATTGACAGGGCATCGACCGGCTCGGCATTGACGAGAATCGACATCTTCACGAGGTCGCCGGGGCGATATTCCTCGATGGTGTAGTCAAAGCTGGCATAGCCCTTGGAGATAGACTTCAAGCGGTCATAGAAGTCGAACACGACTTCATTGAGCGGCAGGTTATAGACCGCCATCGCTCGCGCCCCGACATAGGACAGATCAACCTGTTCGCCGCGACGGTCTTGGCACAGCTTGATCACGGCCCCGAGGTATTCGTCGGGCGTGAAGATGGTCGCCTTGATCCAGGGTTCGGAAATGGTCTCGATCTTGACTGGGTCAGGCATGTCCGCGGGATTGTGCAGATCAATCACGTCACCATTGGTCATGGTGATCTTATAGACGACGCTGGGGGCCGTCGCGATCAGATCGAGATTGAACTCGCGGCTCAGGCGTTCCTGAATGATTTCAAGGTGCAGCAAGCCGAGGAAGCCACAGCGGAACCCGAAGCCGAGCGCCGCCGAGGTTTCCATTTCAAAGCTGAACGACGCATCATTCAGCCGTAACCGGCCCATGGCCGCGCGCAGGTCTTCGAAATCAGCGGCATCGACCGGGAACAGACCACAGAACACCACCGGCTGGACTTCCTTAAAGCCCGTCAGGGCTTCGGCGGTGGGCTTGCGTTCATCCGTAATCGTATCGCCCACAGCGGCATCAGAGACTTCTTTGATCTGGGCGGTAATAAAGCCGACTTCCCCCGGCCCGAGGCTTTCTACGTCGGTGGCCTTGGGGCTGAACACGCCGATCTTGTCGATCTTGTAGCTGGCCCCGGCGTTCATCATCTTGACGAGCTGCCCGGCGCGCAGGCGGCCATTGAACACCCGTACCAGCACCACAACGCCGAGGTAAGGATCATACCAGGCATCGACCAGCAGCGCTTTCAACGGCTCGGTTTCTGATCCCTTGGGGGCCGGAAGCCGGGTGACAATGGCCTCAAGTACATCT
>JBKBWB010000087.1:0-7430 GCA_046289215.1 Asticcacaulis sp.
ACCCGGTCGGGGTCGCTCACATCAAGGATGTGATGAAGATCCTGGCCCCCGAAGCGGATCGGGCCGCGCCTAACTGGGCCGAGCCGGTTCTGCACCGGATTCGGCGGGAGCTGCACTATGTGCCGGCCTCGATGCGGGCGGCGGATTTGCTGCTGAAAATGCAGGCTTCGCGCATTCACATGGCGCTCGTGATCGATGAGTTCGGCGGCACGGATGGTCTGGTGACGCTTGAGGATCTGATCGAGGCGGTGGTCGGGGATATCGACGACGAATATGACGAAGTCACTGAGGCGGCCCTGCTTGAGCGCCCGAACGGTGTGCTGGAGGCGGATGGCCGTTTGCCGTTGGAAGATCTGGAGGCCAAGCTGTCGATGAGCCTGGTCCCATCGGCGAGTGAAGAAGATATTGGAACACTGGCGGGTCTTGTGGTCGTAATTGCGGGACGCGTCCCTCAGCGTGGCGAGGTCGTGCCGCATCCCGATGTCGCTTATGACTTTGAAGTTCTGGACGGTGATCCGCGGCGGATCAAGCGTATCAGGATCCGTCAAAGGCCGATGGCGGTTGCGGCCCCATCAGTTATGGCAAAAACAAGCTAATCCAGCATTCCGGTTCTGACCTTTAAGGGGGGCGAATGTCCGGCCTGATCGAACGTGCCCGTGTGTGGCTGTTGTCGCGACCACTTCGGGTTTCCGCCCTGGTTGCGGGCGCTTTTGCAGCCCTTGTGCACCAACCCTTTGGCTTTTTGCCGGGTTTGTTGGCTTATCCGGCGCTACTTTGGATGCTGGACCGCCTGACGGACCCGGGCCGTGCTTCGTTAATTCGGGCCTTTCAGATCGGCTGGCTGTCCGGATTTGTTTATTTTCTGATCAGCTGCTGGTGGGTGGCAGAGGCCTTCATGGTCGATGCCGAATCCCACGCCTGGATGGCCCCGTTCGCCGCGACCTTGCTACCGGCCCTGCTTGGGGTGTTCTGGGGCCTTGCCTTTGCACTTTACCGTTTGTGGATCTTGACCTGGACCGCCGGCCAGGCAGATCGGCGTGGGCCAGCTTGGCGCTTTGTCGTCTTTTCACTGGCTTTTATTGGTTTTGAATGGTTGCGCGGCTGGGCTTTTGGGGGGTTCCCCTGGAACCCGGCCGGTGCCAGCTGGCAGGCCGGCTCAGCAATGTCCCAGGCCGCCGCCTATGTTGGTGTCGTCGGCCTTGGCTTGATCACGCTGCTGGGTATGACCGGTATAGCCGTGGTCAGACCGGGGTCCGACTGGCGGGGCTTCAAACCGGCCTTTCCGGGATTGCTGCTCCTGTTGCTGGTTTTTGTCGGCGGCGCTTTCAGACTTCACGCTGCGGGTCCAGTCGTGCACCCCAATGCAGACAAGGCCTTACTGACGGTCCGTCTGATCCAGCCTAATATTGGTCAGGCCGCAAAGTGGTCTCCAGACCATTTCGCCAAGGTGGTTGAAACCTATCTCCGCCTGTCAACGCTCCCCGCCCAGGCCCCCGCTCATAGGCGTCCGGACGTGATCGTCTGGTCGGAGGGCGCAATTCCGGCTTCGGCCAATGAACTGTTTGCGCCCGACTCATGGACCGCGCCGCTGATTGCGGGCGTGATGCAACCGGGGCAGACCTTGATGATGGGGGCATACCGCAGTCATAGGGAAGCGGGGCAACCGTTACGCTGGTATAACAGTCTTCTGGTGCTTCAACCGCTTGAAGGTCGTACGGGCGCAGCTCAGGTCGTAGGGTTATATGATAAGTTTCGGCTGGTACCGTTTGGTGAATATCTCCCGCTTGACGAGCTTCTGACGCCACTGGGCGTCAAAGAATTGGCCCGGATTGGCGATGGCTATACGGCTGGTTTGCGCCCCATTCCGCTGCGGGTTCCTTCGGTCCCGATCGTCCAGCCTCTAATTTGCTATGAAGGTCTCTACAGCGGACTGGCTCGGCCGCCGGAGGGCGTGCGGGCAAGATGGATTCTCAATATCTCGAATGACGCCTGGTTTGGTCCAACGTCTGGTCCCCGCCAGCATTTCAATCTCTCTGCTTTTCGCGCCATTGAGGAGGGCTTGCCTATGGTTAGATCGACTCCGACAGGTATTTCTGTGGTTGTTGACGCCTATGGACGCAGTCTCCCAGGCTCAACGATTGCCCTTAGAAAACAAGGCGTGATCGATGTTAATGTTCCCCGGAGGGGCGAATTAACCCTATTTACAATCCTGCGTGATGGCTTTAGCGGGGTCTTTACGCTTTTCTTTCTGGCCATTTTGGCGTTTTTCGGTCTTAATCGCGTTAAAGTACGTGACATTCTGCGTCACGGCGTTAAATGACCGGTGGTCAGTATCACTTCGCCTGAGGTGTCCTAGTGGACGAAAAACAACAAAACGATCGATCGCCTAATCCAGTTGACCTGCACGTCGGGGCTCGGGTGCGTATGCGCCGGAAGTTCCTCGGGGTCAGCCAAGAGAAACTTGCCGATGTGCTCGGCCTGACCTTCCAACAGGTCCAGAAGTATGAGCGTGGCGCGAACCGCATTAGCGCTTCGAAACTGTTCGAAATCTCTCGGGCGCTGCAAGCGCCTGTGGCTTATTTCTTTGAAGGCCTGAACGAGATGCCGACGGCTGAGGGCTTTACGGAGTCCGAGTCCGAACAGTACGTTCACGGCTTCCTGATGACCACGGAGGGTATCGAACTGGCTGCGACTTTCCCGCGCATCAAGAACCCGAAGTTCCGTCGTCGCGTTCTAGAACTCGTCCGGACACTGTCTGAAGACGACTCGGCTGAACGCAACGCCAACTAAGGCGATATGCTTTGGTGGCTTAGCCGCCTATGTAAGAAGTTCAAAAATGCACCATGCCGAAACGGGCGTGGTGCATTTTGCATTTTGGCTGCTTGTGGAACAGCGCGAGTCGAAATGGCGCCAATGACTCCCGGCAATCTCTGATAAACCTCTTGAACATATAAACATGTCTTTATATGTATGCTGAGAGCAATGTCCGGGAGCGAAAGCCGTGATCCGTCCGTCCTATATCTTCACCAGTGAAAGCGTCTCCGAGGGGCACCCCGACAAGGTTGCGGACCGGATTTCTGATGTGGTGGTCGATACGTTCCTCGCTGCAGATCCCGAAGCCCGGGTCGCCTGTGAGACGATGGTGACCACCAATCGAATTATCCTGGCTGGTGAAGTCCGTGCCCAGGATGACCTGATGCGGGATCTGATTCAGAGCCTCGAGCCCAAGGTCCGCGCCGCAGTCAAAAAAATTGGCTATGCCCAAAAGGGCTTTCATTGGGCGAATGCCGATTACGCCTGCCACTTGCATGCTCAATCCGCTGACATCGCCATGGGGGTGGACGCGGGTGAGGCCAAGGACGAGGGCGCAGGCGATCAGGGGATCATGTTTGGCTATGCCACAAATGAGACCGAAGAGCTGATGCCAGCGCCACTTCAATGGTCCCACAATATTCTGCGTCGCCTTGCAGAGACGCGCCATGCCTGTGAGCGCATTGAACTGGAACCCGATGCGAAGAGTCAGGTCACTGTGCGGTACGAAAAGGGGCGCCCGGTTGCCATCGAAAAAATTCTTGTATCGCACCAGCATCGAGAAGGGGTCAGTCCTGAGGCCCTGTTAGAGCTGATCCGGCCCTATATTCTGAGTGTCTTGCCCGAGGGGCTGGTCACCGACCAAACGGAATGGCTCTGTAATCCCACGGGCAAGTTTGTGATCGGTGGGCCCGATGGCGACGCGGGCCTGACGGGACGCAAGATCATTGTCGATACCTATGGCGGGGCGGCCCCTCATGGGGGCGGTGCGTTCTCGGGTAAGGATCCGACGAAGGTGGATCGTTCAGCGGCCTATGCCTGCCGATATCTGGCGAAAAACGTTGTTGCTGCCGGTTTGGCCGAGCGTTGTACCCTTCAGGTATCCTATGCAATCGGCGTGTCGCGCCCGCTGTCGTTCTATGTGAATACGCACGGCACCGGTCAGGTAGATGAAGCCAAGCTTGAGGCATTGCTTCCGGATCTAATCGGGGGCATGACGCCGCGGGCTATTCGCACGCATCTTGGACTTAACAAACCGATTTATGAACGCACTACGGCCTATGGCCATTTTGGCCGTAAGCCCGAAGTGGATGGCGGGTTCTCCTGGGAACGTACCGACCTGGTCGACGCGCTGAAGTCGGCGTTCTGATCCGTATCGTTCCCCATCTTTAGTGTATGCAAGATTAGCCCGCCGGTTCCGACTGGCGGGTTGTCTTTTGTGCGGATAAGAAGGGCCGGAGTAACGAGGCCCTATGACCAAGACACCTGATGCCCCCCAACCCGTGACTGTGGATCCGCCAGCGGAGCAGGCGGATACCGATCTGACCCCCACCTGGGGGCCGATGCGCTCGTTTGGACGGATAAAATCCCGCACGCTCAAGCCGCGTCAGGCGGGTTTGTTTGAAACCCTTTTGCCGCAAATCCAGGTGACGGAAAACGGGCCCCTGAATGCCCAGACTCTGAAACCTAACGCGACTACGCTCTGGCTCGAAATCGGCTTTGGCGGTGGCGAGCATCTGGCAGGACAGGCCGCGCGCCACCCCGATGTTGTTTTTCTCGGGTGCGAGCCATTCTTGAATGGCGTGGGCTCGGCGCTACGGCATATCGATGAGGCCGGGCTCACGAATGTGCGACTTCATCCGGGCGATGCGCGCCCCGTGATCGATCGACTGGAGCCGGCCTCGGTCAGTCGGGTCTTTATCCTGTTCCCGGACCCATGGCCTAAGTCGCGTCATAACAAGCGTCGTTTGATCCAACCGGATATGATTGCGGCCTTAGCGCGGGTGATGAAGCCGGGTGGACGGTTGCGGTTTGCCACGGATTGGGCCGACTATGCCGATTGGACTCTGCGTCGTTTTCTGGCCTCGCCCGATTTCGAATGGGCTGCAGAGCGCTATACCGACTGGTTGTCTCCGCCGTCTGACCATCTGACGACCCGATACGAAGAAAAGAAACTCGGGGATTGTGTGCCGATTTTCCTCGATTTTGTTCGTAAAGGGTGAGTCGGGGCCGCGCCGTTGTACGTAAAACAGATTGTCTGGCTTTGAGCCTCATTCAGGCCTAAACTCGCCATACGCACGGGGGTGTGGGGGGCTAAGTCGTGGAAAGCATTCACAAGGCAGCGGCGGTTATCGTCTTTGCCTTTTTGACCCTACACCTTTCAAACCACTGGGTTGGCCTTCAGGGACCAGAGGCGCATCTTGCCTATATGGCGGTGGTCCGCGCCGTCTATCGGCACCCTATCGCTGAGGGGGCTCTCTATGCAGCGCTCCTCGTTCAGATCGTTACCGGAATGCATTTATCCGCTACCATTTGGACGCGACAAAAGGATTTCGCCCATCAGATCCTAGCCCTATCTGGTGTAGGGCTGTCGGTGTTTATCCTTTTGCATACGGCCATGAGCCTTGGCCTGCGATATGGAGTGCAAACCGACATGACGATCTACACGGTGCTGGCAGGCTTTGCCGTGCCGGGTTGGCGCGAGCTGTCATTTACCTTCTATGGTCTGGGCCTTGGCGCGTTGGGTTTGCATTTCAGTGCGATCGCCTTTTCCCTGTTTAAAAAGGTCCATAGACCACTGGCTTGGGCTTTGATGGCCGGGGGGATCCTTGCGACGATCTGGATCACTTGGGCAGCGTTGGTCACCCTGTCGCTTCAGGCCTCTAAAACCGCATTATCGCCTGAGGTGCTTTCGCTCTATCCCGCATTCGAATGGCCGCTCGACGTGGCCCTCGAACCCGCTTTAGACCCAGAGTAAGCTTGTGACACGTCGCTTGATTTCTACGGGCTCTGTTATTGCGGTAACCCGTGACGAGTTTGTCGGCCGTCTCTGTCCTGAGATGACAGTCGAGACCGAAGTCATGGCGATGTGCGCAATTCACGGTTAGAGGCAATTCTGGCCTGAGGTGAAAAACAGGGCTGACAAACCCGTCGGCCACGCGTATATAGATTTTACATCGTCCGATTGCCCGTGGATGCGGGCTTTCGAGCGGCGACCTGCGGGTCCGCCGCTTTTTTGTTGCTTGAAGAGGTTATCTGCGCGTGCGCGCCAAAACGACTGAAGATCGTAAGCTACTGGAGATCCTCGATCCGGTTGCCCAGACTCTGGGTCTGGAGATCGTGCGGCTGCGCCTGATGGGCGGCGGTCGCCCCGGTGCATCGCGTCGCCTTCAGATCATGGCAGAGCGTCCGGAAGATGGTGACATCACCGTCAACCAGTGTGCCCGTCTGTCGCGAGCGGTTTCTGAAATCCTCGATGCTTCGGACCCGATCGAGGGTGAATATATCCTCGAGGTATCGTCGCCCGGCATTGATCGGCCCCTGACCCGCCTCAAGGATTTCGAGACCTATGAGGGCTATGAGGCCCGGCTTGAGCTGGACCGGTTGGTTGAAAACCGTAAGCGCTTTAAGGGCTTGCTTGCGGGGATCGAGGACGATCATGTCGCCATCGATCTTGAGGGCGAAGAGGACACGGCTCTGGTGCCGTTTGCCTGGATCGTCGAGGCCAAGCTGGTGCTGAACGACGCCTTGATGGAGCGGGGTGCCGCGATGCGGGCTGCCCGTCTCGAAGCCGGGCTTGACGACGATGATGACGATGCAGATCCCGAAGGCGCAAGCCTTGATGGGGACGATGCGGATCACCTCAGCTTTGATGATGATTTTGAGTTTGATCCCGACGCGGATCACGACGAACAAGAGGAAGACCCCCGATGAGTTTCACGGGTATCAGCGCTAATCGTCAAGAACTGCTGCAGATCGCCGATGCGGTCGCGCGGGAAAAGTCGATCGACAAAGAGGTGGTCATCGAGGCCATCGAAGAGGCGATCCAAAAGGCCGCCCGTACGCGCTATGGCGTTGATCACGACATTCGGGTGCATATCGATCCCAAGTCCGGCGAAATGACCATCAAGCGTGTGGTCACGGTGGTTGAAGACGAAGAGCTGGAAAACGAATACGCCCAGCGCAGCCTGACCGAAGCCCTCAAGGATGATCCCGAGGCGTCGGTTGGCAAGGCCTATGAAGAAATCCTGCCGCCGTTCGAGCTGGGCCGGGTTCAGACTCAGATGGCCCGCCAGGTTGTGACCCATAAGGTCCGCGAAGCCGAGCGTGAGCGTCAGTACGACGAATACAAAGACCGTGTCGGTGAAATCATCAATGGTACGGTCAAGCGCGTCGAGTATGGCAATGTCGTGGTTGATCTGGGTCGGGGCGAAGGCATCATGCGCCGCGACCAGTCAATTCCGCGCGAAGCGTTCCAGATCGGCGATCGTATCCGCGCTTACATCTATGATGTGCGTCGTGAGACCAAGGGCCCGCAGATCATGCTCAGCCGCGCCCATGGCGGCTTCATGGCCAAGCTGTTCGCTCAGGAAGTGCCGGAAGTTTATGACGGCGTGATC
>JBKBWB010000088.1:0-7388 GCA_046289215.1 Asticcacaulis sp.
ATCGCGCAAGACCCGATTATGATACTGAGCCAGGGCTAAAAGCACCGGCGCACTTTGGTCCATCGGGGCCAGCAGGAAGTGCTGATCCATCTCGCGGGCACCGTCCAGAAGACGCTGGAAGACCTCGTACCCCAGGGCCACGGCCACACTGAGGCTCACCGCAGACCACAGCGAATAGCGACCGCCGACCCAGTCGCGGAAGCTGAACACGCGATCGGCCGCAATACCATAGGCCGCCGCTTTTTCCGGTGCGGCGCTGACCGCCGCCAGATGCTGGCCGGCCTTGTCCTCGCCCAGATGCGCCGCCAGCCAGTCCCGGGCCTTGATCAGATTAGCCAGGGTTTCCTGGGTGCCAAAGGTCTTGGATACGCCAATCACCAAGGTGGTTTCCGGATCTAGGCCGGCCAAAGCGAGGGACAATTCGGCCCCGTCAACATTGGCGACAAAGCGCAGGTCAAAATCCGGCTGAGCAGGGCGCAAGGCATCCCACAAGACGCGCGGCCCCAGATCCGACCCGCCAATCCCGATATGGACGATCGCACCAAAAGGCTTGCCAGTGCTGCCCCGGATGTCACCACGACGTACGCCTTCGGCAAAGGCTTTCATGGCCGCACGCCCCTCGGCGACCTCGTCGGCCAGGGCCTGGCCACGTGCCAGCGCGTTTTCCGCATCAGTCGCACGCAGAGCCACATGCAGCACGGCGCGGTTTTCCGATTGGTTGATTGCCCCACCGGACCACATCCGTGCCCGGGCCTGCGACAGAGGGCTTTGCTCAGCCATTTGGATCAGCGCTTCAAAGGTCGCACGGTCCCAGCTTTGTTTAGCCACGTCCAGATAGATCGACCCCACCGACAGGCTCATCCGGTCCTGACGTTTCAGATCGGCAGCAAATTGATCCAGAATGGTTCCGGCGGCGGCGCGAGCGGCATCCTGGACCTCAGTGGTCAAACACGACATAGGCTAAACTCCCCAACTTATTTCGTATGGTCGGCCAATTGCACAGGGCGAATATCCGGCTTTCGACCGAACAGGTGCCAGGGCGACCAGGTCATTTGTATGATAATTGACAAAGAATTCCGCCGACGCCTAGCCCCAATCGTTTTGCGTTTGCGAAAAACCCCCGGCAGCCCTTTAAAAGCGGCCTGCAACGCTTTCATAAAAACAGGCCCTTGCGGTCCACGCAGGGCCGCTAAGCCCAAAATGACGGTCGCCAGAAGGTGCAGCGGCAGGCTGAACGCCAGAAGCACCGGGGGCGTCACCTTAAAGAACAGCCACAACCGGTTTCGTACACCGTGAAAGACGGCGAAATCAGACCGCACCCCCAGGGTCGCCGACCCCATGTGATCGACCACCGCCGTTGGCACATAGGCAACGCGGTGTCCTTCCAGACGCGCCCGGTAACTGAGGTCCATATCCTCGCAATAACAAAAGAAATCTGGATCAAATCCGCCCAGATCCAGAAACACGTCGCGCCGGATCATCATCGCCGCGCCACAGGCCGCAAACACCTCGCCGAGGGTTTGCGCGCTTGAAACCGGCTGTCCTGGCCCAGCCCGGTACGGCAAGCCATAACCGGTCATGACATCCCCCGCCCCATCCAGAAGCGTGGGATTGGCCGCATCCCTTTGACAGGCGGTAAACAGGCTATAGGCGCGATACTGGTCCACAGCCTCCATCAGGGCCTGAAGGAAATCCGGGGCCGCAAAGGCGTCCGGATTGAGAAACACCAGCCATTCGCCGCGCGCGACACGGGCCGCGCGGTTATTGCCCTCGGCGAAACCAAGATTGGCTCCGTTCTCGACCAGGATCAGGCCGGGATCCTGAGTTTTTGCCGCCTGAGGCGCTCCATCAGACGATCCGTTGTCTGCTAAAATAAGCTCATAGTCACGAAAGGTCTGGGCTCTGGCCGCGGCCAGACACCGGGGCAAGAACCCACCGCTTTGATAGGACAGAACAATGACTGACACCTTGGGCGTTGCGTCCGAAGAGTCCGTCCCGGTCATGCGATTTCCCCCATCCACTCTGCGCGGACATCCGGGTCCTCTTCGCCCTTCAGGGCATCGGAGGCAAGTCCGGAAAAGCTCAGGTCGTCCGTGAGCCGCCGCAGTGCCCAGACCGCGGCCCCTCGAACCTCGGGGTATTCAGACGTCAGCCAGGGCCGGATCACGGGCACCAAATCCGGTTCGCCCGCATTGCCCGCGGCATAAAGGCAGTTGCGGATAAATCGGGCCAGACCGATCCGCTTGACCGGAGACTTTCGGAACAACGCCCGAAAGGCCGGATCATCCAGTTGCAACAAGTCAAACAGGCGCGGCGCTTTGAGTTCATCCCGCGCGCTGAGTTTTGCCTCCTGGCCAGCCTGGGCGAACTTGTTCCACGGACAGACGGCCAGACAATCATCACAGCCATAAATGCGATTGCCCATGGCAAGTCGATAAGCCTTCGGCCAGGCCCCGCGATACTCAATCGTCAGATAGGACAGACACTTGCGGGCATCCAACTGATAAGGCCCGACAAAGGCCTCGGTCGGACAGGCGTTGAGGCAGGCTGAACAGGACCCGCAATGGTCTCGTTCGGCGGCATCAGCGGGCAAGGGCAGCGCCAGCAGGATCACCCCCAGAAACAACCAGGAGCCAAAATCACGAGACACCAGATTGGTGTGCTTGCCTTGCCAGCCCAGCCCGGCCAATTGCGCCAAGGGCTTTTCCATCAGCGGGGCGGTATCGACAAACACCTTCAGCTCACAACCGAAGTGTCGCGCAATCCAGCCCCCCAAGACCTTGAGCCGGGATTTGATCACATCGTGATAGTCATCCCCTTGGGCATAGACACTGATCCCGGCCCGGTCCGGGTGGGCCTGAATGGCGAGGGGATCGGTCTCAGGCCCATAGTTGAGCCCCAGGACCACAGCGGTGCTGGCCTCAGACCACATATGAGTCGGATGAGCACGCCGGTCGAGCGTCTCTTCCATCCAGCCCATCTGACCGTGATAGCCCGCCGCCACAAAGTCCCGCAGGCGTTCCGACGCCGCCCACGGGCGCCGGGCATCCGCGAAGCCACACAGGCTGAAGCCCAGAGACAGAGCCTCGTCCCGGATCGCCTTGCGGACGGCTTCCGAATCAGAAGTCGAGATCGTCATAGTGACCGGCAGGCGGAACCCCCGGCAGACGATCCATCAACAAGGCCCGGAACGCCGGACGCGATTTCAGCGCCATGTACCAGGTCTTGAGGTTGGGATAGTCCTTCCAGGGCGGATCGCCAAAATAGTCGAGAACCGACAGGTGCGCCCCGGCCGCAAAATCGGCGAAACTCAGATGTCGCCCTGCCAGCCAGTCGCGGCCCGCCAAGAGATGGTCAAAATAGCTGAGGTGCCCCTTCATGGCCTCACGACCCGACCGAAGGGCCTGCATATCGGGCGCCCCAAGCCCCATCAGGCGCTTTTCCATTTTTTCGTGCAAAAGCAGGGCGTTGACTTCGTAATCAAACTTGCGTTCGAACCAGCCCACCAATCGACGCGCCTCAGCGCGTTCGGAAAGATCCCGCGGCCAAAGGGCGGGGGTCGGGGCGCTTTCTTCAAGATGATCCAGAATCGCCCGGCATTCACACACAACGAGCTGGCGCTGGGTACGCTGATCTTGCTCGACCAGCACCGGCAAGAGACCCGACGGATTCAGGGTTTCGAACGTCGGATCCGGCTCCCAGTATCGGACAATCACTTCGTCAAACGGCAAGCGCTTTTCAGTCAGCGCCAGACGGACCTGACGCGAATGGGGGTCGAGCGGGAAATGATAGAGTGTGCGCAACAGCGTCATAAAGATATCCAAACAGGCAAGGTGCTAATCTAGCGCCCGAAGCCTTAAGAGGCCGTTTACCTTGTCACGATCAGGCCTCACCCAATTCATGAAACGGACCACCGTGGGGTTCGGCCCGCCCGCGCGGATCGGGGTGAATAAGGATGTCCGCATTGGGATAGTGCTCGAGAATGCGTTTTTCCGCCTGGACCACAATGGCATGGGCCGCTTCAAGGCTTAAGGCGGGCTCAAGGTCGGCGTGCATCTGCATCAAAATATATGGCCCTGCCATGCGAGTCCGAAGCTGGTGGACATTACTGATCTGGGGGTCCTCAAGCACAAGCCTGACAATAGCTTGGATTTCCTCCGGAGGGAGACCCTTGTCCATCAAATGATCTGCCGCTTCGCGGAGCACGCCAATGGCCCCCCACACCAGCCAGGCCGCCACCAAAAAGCCCCCGATTGCATCGGCCTGGTGCCAGCCGCTCAGCAGGCTGATGACCAAACCGGCAATCGCCACCAGATTGGCCAGCAAATCGGCCATATAATGCATCCGGTCACCCTTGACCGCCAGAGATCCAGAAATTTGCATGACCCGATGCTGCGCACTCACCAACACCAGGGTCAGAAGAATGGAAAACACAAGCACGCCAATGGCCAGCCCGCCTTGCTGAACGGGCTCTGGATCCCCCAGACGATGAATCGCCTCCTGGCCAATCAGAGCCGCTGAGGCAAATACCAGACCCGCCTGGAACAAGGCTGCAAAGGCTTCGGCCTTACCATGCCCAAACCGGTGCTCGGCATCCGGCGGAACGGCAGCATAACGCACGACAAAAAACGTGGTCACCGAAGCGATTAGATCCAAGCCGGAGTCCGCGAGCGACGCCAGAAGGCTGATCGACCCAGATAAGGTCCAGGCAACAAGCTTGACCCCTATGAGGATCAAGGCGGCCAATACGGACATCAGGGTAACCCAACGCGTCGCGGCTTGAGCATCCTTGAACACGGGCATCAAGCCCTGTGCGCGAGGCTTTCCGTCGGCCTTGTGAGAGCCTTTTGTTTCAGCTGACTGATCGGTTGAGGTCATAAGCCCATACTAGCACAGTCCAGCCCACTCCTCACCCCGCGACTCGCCCGCCTGGCGAAATCAATCGCCTGTGCCAGGATTGTTACGCGTCAACAGTGACATGATCAATCTTGATTGCTATGAGTGCATCATGACCCGTCACTGGATTACTCGCACCGAAGCTTTGCAGCGTCTGGATGTCAAAGCCCAGACTCTCTACGCCTATGTCAGCCGTCGCCGTATTGCCGCGCGACCGGATCCGGTTGATCCGCGTCGGAGCCTTTACGCCGCCGATGATGTCGAGCGCATTGCTGGACGTAGCGGAGGGCGGGCCATTGGCGCACCACCCGTTTCCCTGTCAGGCGGCGGCTTGAGCCGGGGCGAAGCGGCACTGGACACGGAAATCTCGGTCGTCCTTGAGGGACGTGTCTATTTCCGCAGTCAGGATGCAACCCGCCTTGCAGAAGAGATGACTTTGGAAACCGTCGCGGCGCTGTTGTGGGGCTGTGATGACGAAAACCCGTTTGCGACTCTCAAACCGCGCCCGGACGTCAGCTTTCCGGGGGGGCCACGCGCCCGAGCCCTGGCCATGCTGGCGCGTCGGGCCGACGAAGATGCGGCCGCCCATGGCCGCGTCGGCGGCGCGCTTCAGCGCGAAGCCGCATCCGTCCTCAATGAAATGGTCGATGCCATCACCGGGGGCGGCCCGCGTTTGTTTCTGCATCAGCGACTGGGCCGTGTCTGGAAAGTTCAGGAGCGCGATGCCCATCTGATCCGCCGGGCGCTGGTGCTATCTGCGGATCATGCTCTGGATGAAGCCACCCTGGCCGCCCGGGTTGCCGCTTCGACTCACGCGCCTCTAGCCACCTGTGCGCTGGCAGCACTCTCGACCTTGTCTGGTCCCCGTTTGGGGGGCCGATTTGTCATGGCTGAAAACTTTGTGGCTGAAGTGCGCCGCGATGGTAATCCCCATGCTGTCGCGCGCCGGCGGCTTGCTGAAGGTCAAGGCCTGCCCGGGTTTGAAGATGGCCCAGATTGTGCTGATGCCCGCGCCACGGTCTTGATCGCGGCGGCCGAGCTGAGTGGTGACCTCAAGGAAATCCTGTTAGCGGGTGAAGTCCTGACCGGACGCCCCCCGTCCTTTGCCCTGGCCCTGGCCCTGATTGCCCGTCACCTAGACCTGCCTCGGGAAGCGGCCTTTGCCATGTTTGCGGTCGGGCGGACTGCGGGTTGGCTGGCCCATGCGATGGAACAGATCACGCAAGGGACTCCCGTCCGCGCCCGTTTCCGCTATATGGGCGGGGAACCGAATCCTGTCCTGGCATCCGAGGCGCAAGGCCGCACCCGGGCGCTTGAGGACGCCTGACCCCAACTGGGGTCCTTGGGGGGCCCCATGGGTGAGTATCTGCTGGCGTTGCTGTTAGGCTTTGTTGAGGGCCTGACTGAGTTTATTCCCGTCTCCTCGACGGGACATGTTCTGTTGCTGGGTCATTTTCTCGGCTTTGACAGCACGGGTAAAACCTTTGAAGTGCTGATCCAACTCGGCGCCATTCTGGCGATCCTGAGTGTCTATTTTAACAAACTGTGGTCGGTCGTCCTGCGTTTGCCTACGGACCCGACGGCCCGCCAGTTTGTCGTCAGCATCTTGGTGGCTTTCTTCCCGGCAGTTGTGATTGGGGTACTGGCCCACGATTTCATCAAGACGGTCTTGTTTGAAAGCCCGGCAGTCATCTGTGTCAGCCTGATTGTCGGGGGCTTTCTGCTGTTATGGCTTGATAAAAAAGCCCCGGCCCCAGTCCACAGTGACGCCATGGGCCTGACCTGGAAGACGGCGCTGCTGATCGGCCTGTTTCAATGTCTGGCCATGGTTCCAGGGGTCTCACGCTCTGGGGCCACCATCGGAGGGGCCATGCTGATGCGGGTCGAAAAACGCGCGGCTGCGGAATTCAGCTTCTTCCTGGCCATGCCGACCATGGCCGGGGCCTTTGCCTATGATCTCTACAAGACTTGGGACAAGCTGGATCCCAGCGACTTTGGCCTGATTGCCACAGGGTTCGTCGCCGCGTTTATTACCGCGCTGGTGGTGGTTCGCGTTGTGCTGGACTTCGTCAGCCGCCACGGCTTTGCCCCGTTCGCCTACTGGCGGATCGCCGTGGGCACTTTAGGTTTAGCCCTGTTGTGGATCAAAATCTGATCCGGAGGCTCGGATATTAGGGGCATGGATCCCCGGGACATGCGCCCGGGGACACACCCCAGATTGGCCTCAGGCCGTTTTCGGCGCAAACTGGCCGCCATCACGGTACCGCCACAGATAGGTCGGCACCACCACCTCGACGGACCGCGGCTGAAGCCCGAAGGCTTCAAAACCGGGCTCACCTGCGGGAACCACATTGTCGAGACGCAACAGCTTAAGCTGATCGGAGGTCAGCATCGGCGGCATCACAAGCGCCTGCAGATCGCCGCCCATCGCAATGAACGAGGCCACAAAATAGGGCAGCGGCAACAGCAGACGCGGGCGCTGGGTCTCGCGG
>JBKBWB010000089.1:0-7363 GCA_046289215.1 Asticcacaulis sp.
AGGCATGCCACATCTTGGCCAGAGGGTGATCCTTAAAGGTCTCAGGGGCGGTGAAGGCCACCTCAAACATCCGCGAAAACAGCCCGGCAATGCCGGGGTCCTGGAACCGCAACAGGTTGTTGGCCTGGATGTAAAGCCCGCGGAAGGTGAAGTTTGTTGACCCACAGACAACCGCTTCCGGAACGCCCTTGCGTGAGACAATCAGAACCTTGTGGTGCTGGAGCTTGATAAAGTGGGTTCGCGTCACATGATCCGGCCCCGCCTTGTGTCGAAGGCGTTCAGCGGCCAGACTTTCGGCGCTGTGGGGTTCGGCGTGTTCGCCCGAGTCGTCGATGACGATCCGCAGGCGCGGGCCAAGCTGTTCAAACGCCGCCACCAGATCCGGTTCATTGAGATCATAGGCCAGAACATCAAGGCTCAGATCCGGATCCGCAATCACCTTTGCCAGGGTCTCTTTCAGAAGCGCCAGCGCCTCAAAGCCCAGCCAGTCATAGACATCCGGGTTCTGGGTGCTTTTGTCGAACGCTAGGCCTTCGGCCGCGCGCTTGGGGATGATGTTGGGGTTGTTGCCAAACCGCTCTGCATAGGCCTGAGAGGAGGCGAAGTTTCGGGTAAAGCCGACATCGAGAAAGCCCGGCAGGCTGATTGGATCCAGATCGAGGTCAAGGACCAGCTGTGTGCCCGCGACAAGCGTTTCAAGACGCGGCATATGCATCTTGGTGACGCGATAGGAATAGGTGCCCGCTCGGGGATCCTTGGGGAAATGCAACCAGCGGAATTTTTGGAACGGAGCGTCCAGCGAGGAATAAACCCGCGCCCCTGTGACTCCGGTATTATTGTAATCAAAGGCGAGGCGATTGCGGAGTGGCCAGTATTGGCGGCTGCCGGGGCTTTTTACCTCAATGGCAAAGCCGACAAAGTCATCTTCGGGGGCCAAGACATCAAAGCCCAGCAGCGCCATACGCTCGCCACGCCAGAGTTTGGCGTGAAATCCGCCTTTTTCGGCCTGTACACAATAGACTGACATTCTGCCCCCGTCCGCGTACGTTGCGCGTCTGGGCTGAATTCTCTAGCAGATCGCGTTGCTTTGCGGTGGGTAAAGGCGCGTGTTCACGAAGGCTTGATCCGATTCAACCCGACGCCTTGTTGAGAGTGTTCCAAGTGCGTCCGTTGTTGTCCGGGGGCGCATTTTGGGGCAGCTGCTCGCGCAGCCAACGCAGATTGACGGCGACGGTTTCCGGCGGCTGGTCGCGGCGCAAGATCTGTTCGGCTTCTTGCATCTTGCCCTGAAGCCCCAGCACCAGTGCCAGGTTCAATCGCATTTGCAGTGTGCTGCCAGGCCGGGTGGTCGCCTTGCGCAAAAGCCCTTCGGCTTCGGGTAAGCCGCCTTGCGTGGCCAGAAGCATGGCCATATTCGTCAGTACCGTCGGATTGTCCGGCGACACAGTCAGGGCCATCTGCCAGCGCGCCATGGCCTCTTCGGGCCGCTCTACGGCTTCATAGGCGACCCCGAGCAAAGAATGCGCCCGCCAATCTTTAGGGGCCGTCTCGACAGCCAGTTCAAGCGCCGTGATCCCGTAAAAGGCCTGACCCCGAGCGATATGGTTGCGGCCGACTTCCAGCATGGCCTCAACCCGCTTGGGATCGAGCATCAAGGCTTTTTGCGCCGACTCGGCGGCCTGCTCGAATTGACCCACCCCGCGCAGCGCATAGGCCAACCGAAGGTGCGGCTCTGCGTTCATCGGGTCGATATTGACTTCCCGGGCCCAGAAACTGGCTCGTTCCAGCGGCGGCAGGCGATCTGCCAATTCCCGGTCGGCGGCACTGGCCGGACGGGGGGCGTCAGTTTTGGCCGCCGGTTTCGCAGACGCTTCCGCCTTGGTTTCAGTCTTGGGCTGGGCGTGCACCGGCACAGTCATCCCGTTCAGCATCAGGGCTGCGAAGAGGAGCAGAGGCGCCGGACGGGCGGGGACCAAGGGGTTAGGCATAATCGGTTCCGAAACGCAGCAGGGTCAAAGGGGCTGAGGGCTCTGCGATCCGCAGGCATCCGCAATGCGCCTTGACGCATCTCCGGGCGGCGTCATGCTGACGCGCTTGACATAGTCTTTACCTGTCACACCTAAGACAGGGTTAACGCTCTCTTCATAAAAGGCCCCCTGATGCCTGTTTCTGTGCCGATGTCGCCCCCTGACAGTCTTATTTCCGAAGCCACTGGCCCCCTGCACACACTTCATCTGGTGCCGGAAGCGGGGTGGTCCAGCTTTGAGGCGGGTTTGCCTCCGGCTCAGGCGACGTTTTTGAGGGCTCAGGATTTCAAAGGCCAGACGGGCAAGCTCGTCCTGTTTGCCGATGCGGACGGCAATCCCCAGGTTGTGGCGGGACTGGGCGCTCAGGCTGAGGCCAGTCTGGCCCTGATGCGCAGCCTCCAGCCGCGTTTGCCGGATGGAAACTGGACGGTTTCGGCCGCCACCCCGCTGACGGAAGCGCAAGCGATTGGATGGGGGCTCGGAGCCTATCACTTTGATCGCTATAAAGCCCCCAATGGGCGACCGTTTGCCCGCCTTGTGGTGCCACTGGAGATCCAGTCGGCCGCGCATGCGGTGATCGGGGCCGCCACCCTCGCCCGTGATCTGGTCAATACGCCCGCCGAAGACATGGGGCCGCGCCAGCTTGAGGCCGCTGCCCACGACCTCGCGCGCCATCATCAGGCCCGCTTTGACAGCGTGGTTGGGGACGCGCTGCTGGCCCAGAATTATCCGGCCATCCATGCGGTGGGCCGGGCCGCCGCACCGGACCGTGAGCCGCGCCTGATTACGATCCAGGCCAATGTCGAACGCACCGATTGGCCGCTGGTGGCCTTGGTCGGCAAGGGGGTGTGTTTCGATACCGGTGGGCTGAACATGAAGGGCGGGGCCGGCATGGCCCTGATGAAAAAGGACATGGGCGGGGCGGCGCATGTCCTCGCCTTGACCGATATGATCCTTAAGGCCGATTTGCCGGTGCGGTTGCTGACGCTCCTGCCGGTGGTGGAAAATAGCATTTCCGGACCGGCGCTTCGTCCCGGCGATGTCATCTCTTCGCGGGCAGGTTTAAGCATTGAAGTGGGCAATACCGACGCCGAGGGGCGGCTGATTCTGGCGGATGCTTTGACTCGTGCCGCTGAATTTGAGCCGGATTTGACGATCGACATGGCGACCCTGACCGGAGCGGCGCGCGTCGCCATGGGGCCGGATGTGGTGCCGGTCTTTACCACCGATGAGACCCTGGCAGCAGACCTGTTGACCGCCGCTCAAACCGAGCAAGACCCCATGTGGCGTCTGCCGTTGTGGCCCGGATATGCCGAAGCGCTCGACAGTGACATCGCCGATATCCGCAATGACCCGCAAGGTTGGGCTCAGGCTGGTTGCGTGATGGCGGCCCTGTTCCTGCAACGGTTTGCGCCCAAGACCGGCAGCTGGATGCATCTGGATGTCTATGCCTGGAACCCGCGCAATCGCCCGGGATTCCCCGTCGGGGCCGAAGCGCAAGGCCTTCGGGCGCTGTTTTCTGTCCTGAAGACGCGCTTTTCGTCCGCGCGTTAACCGCCTCTTTGCATCCGCGCGCCATGGTGCTCCCCTGCATAGCCCCTCGGGGGCGTTGGGGAGTGCCCTGGCGTTGAGCGCGTTTGACCGTCGACTGACCCTGGCCCGCGAAGATCTCGCGGAATTGAGCCTAGAAGGCCTGCTGAAGGCGGGGCGCTATCAAAAAGCGCAGCTGCACCAGTGCTGTGTGCCTGTCACCGCAATTCGAAGCCGTCCGGATGCCGCCGCCGAACAGACCGACCAGCTTTTGTATGGCGAGCTGTTTTCCGTTCTAACCGTTGAAAACGGCTTTGCCTGGGGTCAGGCCAACCGCGACGGTTATGTCGGCTTTGTCGCGCTGGAGGCCTTGCGGGAGCAGATCGTCCTGCCGACCCATCGTCTGAAAACCCTCGCCAGTTACGCCTATGCTGAGCCGTCGGTGCGTGCGCCGGTGCTGGCGCGTCTGGGGCATAATGCTCTGGTCCGCGTCGAGGCCGAACAGGGCCGCTATAGCCAACTTGCGGGGCTGGGCTGGGTGCCGTCTGACCATTTGGCGGATTTGTTGAGCTTTGAGTCAGATTGGGTCGCCGCCGCAGAGCGCTACCTCGGGGTGCCCTATCTGTGGGGCGGGCGCGATGCCCTCGGGATTGATTGTTCGGGCTTGGTGCAACAAGCCCTGACCGCCTCTGGCCGGTTCTGTCCGCGAGATACGGATATGCAGGCGGCCCAACTGGGTCATGCGCTCGAAATTGGGGCGGACCTCAGCGGTTTGATGCGCGGGGATCTGGTGTTCTGGAAAGGCCATGTCGGAATCATGGCCGATGCCGAAACCTTGCTCCATGCCAATGGCCACCACATGGCCGTGGTCCGTGAATCTCTGGCGGGGGCGGTGGCCCGAATCCGTGCCCACGAATATAGCGAGCCTACCGCCTTTCGCCGACTTTAGCCGCACTAACGGATAGCCTCAGAATCCGTCGTTTGTCTGATTAGCGGTTTTTCATCATGACGGAAGCCTGACCTGCGATGCTGCAACGAGGGTTTCCGCTATGCATGCGCTTCCGCTTTCCTGGCCGCTTGAGGGCCGTCGGGTTGTTCTGATCGGCGAAGAGCCACTGCTGTCCCGCAAGGTGACGCTGCTGGAGAAAACCCCGGCCACGCTGTCGGTTTACGATTTTTCTGATGCAGGTGGCACTTGGCCGTCCTTGGCGGCCCTTGAGGGTGCAGCCCTGATCGTTGTCGCCTTTACTGATCGGGTGCGTGCCGAGCAGGGGGCCTATCTGGCCAAGGCCGCGCGGGTGCCGGTCAATGTGGTGGACCAGCCCGATCTGACCGATTTCCATGTGCCTGCCATTATCGACCGGGGCGCTTTGTCCATCGGCGTCGCCAGTGGCGGAACCGCGCCGGTGCTCGCGCGTGAAACCCGTCGCCGGATCGAAGCGGCGGTGCCGCCGTCCGAGGCCCAGGTGGCGACTTGGGCCGAGCGCTTAAGTCCGCGTCTGCGCAGTCTGTTTCCCGATGTCGACGCCCGTCGCCGGGTGTGGGAGCACTTACTCGACAGTCCTTTTGCCGAACAGGCTCGCGCCGGTGATATCGACGGGGCCGAGGTCGGCGCCTTGGCCGCTGTCCGAGACGCCCAGCCGCTCAAGGGCAGCGTCGCCATCGTGGGGGCGGGGCCGGGCGATCCGGAGCTGCTGACCCTCAAGGCGCTGCGGCATTTATCATCAGCAGACGTGTTGATTTACGACCGTTTGGTTAGCCCCGCTATCCTGGATCTGGTGCGTCGGGATGCCCGACGTCTCTATGTGGGTAAAGCGCGCTCACACCACAGCGTCCCCCAAGACCAGATTCATGCGCTGATGGTCGAGGAGGCGCGTAAAGGGCAGCGCGTTGTCCGTCTCAAGGGCGGCGATCCGTTCATCTTTGGCCGGGGCGGCGAAGAGCTGGCGGCGCTCAAGGCCGAGGGTATCGACACCGTGGTGGTGCCGGGGATTACGGCGGCGCTTGGCTGTGCGGCGGCCACCGGCGTGCCCTTGACCCACCGCGATTATGCCCAGGCCGTGACCTTCCTGACCGGCCACGCCCGACCCGATGCCGAGGGCCGGGTCGCCCCGGACCTCGATTGGGTGGGCCTGGCGCGTCCGAACCACACGCTTGTTGTATATATGGGTGTTGAGACGGCGGCCATGACCGCGCTGCAACTGATCGCGGCAGGCCGGGCCCCTACGACCCCGGTGCTGGTGGTCGAAAACGGCACCCGCCCGGACCAGCGCCAGATTTTGACGCCTCTGACCGATTTGCCGTCGGCCCTTGAAACCTTTGCCCCCTCTGGCCCCGCCTTGCTGATCATCGGCGAAGTCGCGGCCTTGGCCGATCAGGCCACAGTCTTGGTGGCTAAAGCCGCCGAACTGCGGAGGGTCGCATGAAGATTTTAACGGCAAACCGTCTGGGGGATGGCGTGGTGGTGTGGTGGTCCGAAGGGGGCTGGTCCGAGGACATCCATGCCGCCCTTCCGCTCGACGAAGACCTGGCGGCTGTGCGCCTGCAACAGGCCATTCAGGCCGAGACCCGCGTAGTCGGCCCCTATCTGGTGCCTTTGACTCCAGAGGGTAAACCAGTTGCCCGTGAGTGGGTGCGCGAAACGGTGCGCTCACGTGGCCCGTCCATCGGGGCTACACAGGATTTTACCGCCACGCGCATCAAGGCCGGGGAGGCGTTCTGATGTACCAATATGATGCCCTTGATCACGCCTTTGTTCAGGATCGCATTGCCGAATATCGGGATCAGGTCGAACGCCGCCTGTCCGGCGCCCTCACCGAGGACCAGTTCAAGCCACTTCGGTTGATGAACGGGGTCTATCTGCAACTGCATGCCTATATGCTGCGGATTGCCATTCCTTATGGGGTGCTCTCCTCGCGCCAGATGCGCAAGCTGGCGCACATTGCCCGCACCTATGATCGCGGGTTTGGCCATTTCACCACCCGCCAGAACCTTCAGTTCAACTGGATCCGGCTCGAAGACACACCGCGTATCCTCGAAGAGCTGGCTGAGGTCGAGATGCACGCGCTTCAGACCTCGGGTAACTGCATCCGCAACACCACCACCGACCAGTTTGCCGGGGCTGCTGCGGACGAGATTGACGATCCGCGCCCCTGGGCCGAGTTGATCCGCCAGTGGTCAAGCCTGCATCCGGAATTCAGCTTCCTGCCGCGCAAGTTCAAGATTGCCATCACCGGAGCCACCCGCGATCGGGCGGCGGTGCGGGTCCACGACATCGGCATTCATCTGACGCAGGGCGGTTTTGACATCTATGTCGGGGGGGGCTTGGGCCGGACCCCCTCTCTCGGACACCGGATCAAGCAAGGCTTGCCGGGCAACAAGTTGCTCAGCTATCTGGAGGCGTGCCTTCGGGTCTATAACCGCTATGGCCGCCGCGATAATATCTATAAGGCCCGGATCAAGATCCTGGTCGCGGCCCTTGGTCCCGAGGTCTATGCCGAACAGGTTGAGGCCGAATGGGCCCGTCTGGATCAGGCCCGGATCGATGCCCCGGCCGCGGAAGTGGCCCGGATCAAGGCCTTTTTCCCGGATCCGGCTTTTGTCAGCGACCCGAATGCGGACGCCACGCTCGCCGAGGCCCGCACGGCCACGCCCGCGTTTGATCGCTGGGTGCGCAACAACACCCATCCGCACCGTCATCCGGCCTACCTCAGTGTGGTGATCAGCACCAAGCCCATCGGCCTGCCGCCGGGGGATGCCAGCGCCGATCAAATGGATGCGGTGGCCGATCTGGCCGACCGTTTTGG
>JBKBWB010000090.1:0-7343 GCA_046289215.1 Asticcacaulis sp.
GCGCACGATCACTTCATAGCCGTGCTGTTGGGCCAGATCGATGACCGTGCGGCGGGTGATCCCGTCGAGGATCCCATCCACATGCGGCGTATGGATCACGCCGTCCTTGATAAAGAACACGTTGGCTCCGGTGGCTTCGGCCACATAGCCGCGCCAGTCGAGCATCATGGCATCCGAATAGCCGTCACGCTCCGCCGCATGTTTGGACAGGGTGCAGATCATGTAAAGACCGGCGGCCTTGGACGCGGTCGGGGCGGTGGCCGGATCCGGGCGGCGGTATTTGGCCCAGTTCAGGCGGATGCCTTTCTTCTTGGTTTCCGCATCGAAATAGCTCGGCCAGGCCCACACGGCGATGGCCACATGCACGCGGCTGTTCTGGGCCGACACGCCGATCTGTTCCGGGCCCCGGAAGGCCACCGGGCGGATATAGCAATCGGTCAGTCCGGCCTTTTCACAGGCGGCGATGGTCGCCGCATCGATCTCTTCGACGGTATAGGGGATGGTAAAGTCCAGAAGCTCTGCCGAACGGAACAGGCGCTCGGTGTGCTCGCGCAGCTTGAACACCTTGCCGTTATACATCCGCTCGCCCTCGAACACCGACGAACCGTAGTGCAGCGCATGCGTCAGCACGTGAGTCTTGGCTTCGCGCCAAGGAACAAATTCACCGTTGAGCCAGATGAAGCCGTCACGATCATCGAACGGAACGAGTGCCATTGGATAAAATCTCCCTATTTCGGGCGAAAGGATAGACGCTTGTTGCGCACCAAGGTCAAGCCGTGCAGCAACTTTTTCAAATTCCTGTAACAGAGCATGGCCTTGACGTCGCTTCCGCTTTAGAAAAAGTGATCGTCTGTCCGCAGCGGATTCTGCGAAAGGTCCCGGCATGAGTCTGTCCGATGCCACCGCCCGTCACCTCTTGGTCGTTGACGACGATGACCGGTTGCGGAGCCTGTTAAAAGAGTTCCTGACCCGGGCCGGGTTTCGGGTCACCGCGGCCGCCCATGCCGATGCAGCCAAGCGGCTGTTACAGCTCTTGGATTTCGACCTTCTGATCGTCGATGTGATGATGCCGGGCGAGGATGGCTACAGCCTGACCCGCTGGCTGCGCACCCAGGGGACCACCCCGGTGATGATCCTGACGGCGCGGGGCATGCCCGATGACCGGATCCAAGGCCTGAGCCTCGGGGCCGACGACTATATGTCCAAACCGTTCGAGCCTCAGGAATTGCTGTTGCGGATCGAAGCCATCCTGCGCCGTACCGGCACCCGACCGAACGGTCCGCGCACCGTGCAAATGGGTGACTACAGCTTTGATCTGGAACGGCTGGAACTCAGCCGCGATGGCACGCTCGTGCGTCTGACCGAGGCCGAGGCGCAGCTTCTGAAAATCCTTGCGCTCAAGGCCCATGCCCCCGTGGACCGGATGGATCTGGCCCGCGACAGCGCCGACACCACAGGCCGCGCCGTGGATGTCCAAGTGACCCGCCTGCGCCGCAAGATCGAAAGCGACCCGCGCAATCCGCGCTACCTTCAAACCGTGCGGGGCATTGGCTACATGCTCGCGCCGGACTGAGCCCTAGATGGTTCGCTTCCGCCTGCCCCTGCCCTTTCGCCGTCTGCTTCTGAGCTGGTGGAAGCGCAATGTGCCTCACAGCCTGTGGGGCCGAGCGCTGCTCATTATCGTTCTGCCGGTGGCGCTGATGCAGGTCGCCGTGACCTGGGCCTTTTTTGATGCCCACTGGGAAACGGTCACCGCGCGTCTGTCCGAAGGCCTGGCGGGCGACATCGCCTGGGCAGTGGAAAGTTACAAGGATGATCCGACCCCTGAAAACCTGGCCGTGATCGCCGACCGGGCCGAGCGCTCCATGCAGTTGTCGATCGTCCTGCAACCGGGCAAGACCATCCCCGAGCGGCGGCGTCAGGCCTTGTTTGCGGCGCTGGATCGCTCGCTCAAGCGGGCCCTGACGGCCCGGCTGGATGATCCCTATTGGTTCGATACCACCCGCTACCCGGCCTATGTCGATATCCGCGTTCAAGTGCCAGAAGGGGTGATCCGGATTATCGCCCCGCGAGACCGGGCCTTTGCCACGCGGGGGCATATCTTTGTGCTGTGGCTGGGAGGGGCAACCCTCCTGCTGACCACGGTGGCGATCCTGTTTATCCGCAATCAGGTCCGCTCCATCGAACGTCTGGCCGATGCCGCCGAGGCCTTTGGCAAGGGCCTTGAAGCGCCCAATTTCAAACCGGCCGGTGCCCTCGAAGTCCGCCGCGCCGCTCAGGCCTTTTTGGACATGCGCGCGCGGATTGCCCGGCACATCGACCAGCGCACCACGCTGCTGGCTTCGGTCAGCCATGATCTGCGCACGCCCCTGACGCGCATGAAGCTCGAACTGGCCCTGTCCCCGCACTCACGCACAGTCGATGAACTCAATCAGGATGTGCGCGAAATGGAGCACATGATCGACGAGTATCTGTCCTTTGCCCGGGGCGAAAGCGGAGAGGTGCCGTCCGTGGTGCGGCTCGACAGCTTCTGCCGCGACCTAGCGTTTCAAATTCTGCGCAATGGGATCCGGGGGGAATTGCGCCTCAGTCTTCCAGAGACTTTACCAATCAGCCTGCGTCCAACGGCCATGCGACGCGCACTCAGCAATCTGATTCTCAATGCCCTTTCAGTCGCAGGCCTTGTTCAGCTCAGCGCAGAAGTCCGCGAGCACGGCCTCAAGATCTTTGTCGATGACAATGGTCCCGGCATTGCCCCGGATCAGTACGAAGAGGCCCTGAAACCCTTTTCGCGCCTCGACCCTTCACGCAATCAGAATACGAAGGGTGTGGGCTTGGGGCTTGCAATTTCGCAGGACATTATTCGCGGGCACGGTGGTGATCTTAAACTGAGTCAAAGCCCGCTAGGCGGCCTTCGTGTCACCATTTCCCTGCCACGTTGATCACGCATCGGATGTTATTGACACACTCTCTAGCGAGGCGCATGCTCGCTGTGGTTAATAAAACAGGAGGGTGTACATAATGCGAGTTGCGTCGACGTTCTCAATACTTGCCCTAACCACTGCACTATTAACATTTCCTGCTGCTGATATCGCCATCGCGAAAGCACCTGTTGCGGCATCGGCTGGCATTTCCGTCGCTTTTGATCCGAGCCTTTCACGGCCGGACAGCCCGATCGGCCAGCAGGAAATGGGCGAAGTCAGCCTGAAAATCCGAGAGGCCGTCATGAGTCGCTTGGCTAAAGAGCAAATATCTTACACATCTCTCAATGTGTGGGTTGTCAATTTGAAGCCCAATCGTCCGACCATGACCCAGATGCGTCTTAATCCGTCATTGTCCTATGGCAGCTACGGCTTGGGTGGTGCGCATTTCCAAGCCCAGATGACTTTGACGGATGGTCGCGTCTTGCGTGTCGAAAGTCAGTATTTTGGCCACGACATCTATATGGCCAAGACAGCAACAACCTGGACCGATGCGGAAAAAGCCACTGACTGGTTGGCAGAGGAACTGGTAAAGGCGGCAAAATCGGCCGCCTGATCACTATTGGAACCTACACCGGGCGGATTGATATGGCACATCGGCCCGGTGTTTGTGCCGAGCCTTAGCCCAACTCTTTTGCTCTGTTATGCGCAGCCCGCGCCGCCGTCTCGACGAGTACATTCAGGCTCTGCCCGGCCCCACGCAAAACCTTGAGCGCCGCCTCTGTGGTTCCACCTGGCGAAGCGACCTGACGGATCAGATCTTCTGGGTCACGTCCGGTTTCTTCCATCATCCGTGCTGCACTGATAACGGTTGCGCGGGCCAAGGTGCGCGCATCTTCGGGGCTGAGATCTAGCTTCAAGGCCGCCGCCTCCAGCGCGGCCGTAAAAGCATAGACATAGGCCGGACCAGATCCTGAAATCGCTGTCGCTGCGTCGATTTCGCCCTCATCAGCCACGCGCACCGTCGTGGCGATGGGACCGAACAGCGCCAGAGCGGCCGCAAACGCGGTATCCGATGCCGAATAGAGCGTTGCCACACCTTGTCCCGTCGCCACACCTGTGGTGGGCATCACACGGGCAACCGGGTTCGGATCAAAGGTCTTGGCCAGATCTTCCGTGCGCACACCCGCCATAACCGAAACGATCACCGCCGCCGGAGAGAGGCTAAAAGTCAGGATCTGTGCGGCCTCGCGCCAGTGATGCGGTTTGACGGCCATGACGATCGTGCGCGCCTCGCCCCAGCTTTCCGGACCGGGATTAAGCCGGGCCCCATCGGCCGCATAGCGGTTCGCCTCTTCACCTGGGTGCAGATCCAGGATCATCACATCCTTTGGAGCCACCGCCCCCGTGCGCCGCCAGCCCTGAAGGATCGCCGAACCGAGCGCCCCGGCCCCCACCAGCAAAACCGGCGTTTTCAGCGTTCCGGACACGGACGGCGCAGCGCTCATCAGGCCTCTCCTACGGTATCGAACATACAGGCCGCCATGGCTTCCGCCGGGCTCTTGGCCCCCCGAACCAGAAAATCAAAGGCCGGGAAAAAGCGGTCTGCGGCCTCAATGGCAGCATCAATCATACTGGCGGCCTGAGACAGACTCGGGCGCTCACCGGGCGGCAAGGCCATGGCGTGTCGGAACACGATGTCCCCATCTTCGGCCCAGATTTCGAAATGCCCGACCCAGACCCGCTGGTTGACCATCGACAAGAGCTCGAACGCACCGCCGGGGTTGTCACGCGGCGTTTTCAGATCCAGCGCACAGCACAGTTGCAGGCAGTCCCCTTCAGGGCGCCAAGCAAACCAAAGCTCATAGTCTTTCCAGTCACCCGCCAGAGTAAAGGCCAGCTCGCCTTCTTCGGTCCGGTCAAAGGGCAGGTTTTCAGCCGCCAACACGTTCTCAACCACATCCAGCGGATCGTAGCTGACGTCCACGTCCTCGGTGCGGGGCATATCCATGGGGTTACTTCCTTATGCCGGGTCATACCCGACGTTATACGTCACGACTCACTGTGCCGGTCCCCCAAGCCTAGCGGGTTTGAGCGGGTGCTCAACGATTCTCATCTTCAGCGGGGCTGTTGTCCGCTTGGGTGCCACGCAAGGCGGCCACCTCGGCTCGCAGCGCCGCCAATTCCGCCCGCAGCACATCAAACTCATCGCGGCGGATCAGATCCAGCTCTGCTGCAAACCGGTCGGCCTGAGCGCGGAACGCGGTCTTGGCCTCTTCCCCGGCCGCCTGGGCCAGGCCCATAGCGTTCTGGGTGAGTTTAGCGAATTCATCGAGAAGCGGGTTGCGGCTGTGCATGGTCCAGATCCTGTTCGGTCCGGCCATACGCCGGTCCCGGCTCCACACCAGGAGCCTGACTTATATAGGCCGATTTGACTGCAGATACAAAAGGCCCAAACAACGAAACACCCCGGCCGGGATCCGGCCGGGGTGTAATGCCAAGGCTCAGAAGCCGGATCAGGCTTCCGGGCTGACCTCAGCCGGAGCCGAAGGCGCCTCAAGGGCGATTTCAGCCGGCAGCGGTTCCATCGTCTCTTCACGCTGCTGCGCCAGTTGCTCGTCGCGCTGGGCGGCGATGCGTTGCAGGCTGCGCAGGTAGGACCCGGTCCCGGCAGGGATCAGGCGACCAACGATGACGTTTTCCTTCAGGCCTTCCAGAGTATCGATCTTGCCCTGGACCGAGGCTTCGGTCAGGACGCGGGTGGTTTCCTGGAACGACGCCGCCGAGATGAACGAACGGGTCTGCAGCGAGGCCTTGGTGATCCCGAGCAGGACGGGCTGGACGATCGCCGGACGGCCACCGCGCTTCTCCGCCTTGATGTTCTCGGCATCCACTTCGACCTTGTCGAGGTGATCGCCCTTGATCAGGCCTGTATCGCCCGGCTCAAGGATTTCCACCTTCTGCAACATCTGACGCACGATCACTTCGATGTGCTTGTCGTTAATCGGCACGCCTTGCAGACGATAGACTTCCTGCACCTCGTTGACGAGATACTCGGCCAGCGCCTCGACGCCCTGAATGCGCAGCAGATCATGCGGATCGGGGTTCCCGTCGATGATGTACTCGCCCTTCTGGATCAGATCGCCATCGTGAACGGCAATGTGCTTGCCCTTCGGGATCAGGAATTCGACGGGCTCGCCGCCATCCTCCGGGGTGATCTTGATCCGGCGCTTGTTCTTGTAGTCGCGGCCAAATTCGACACGACCATCCATTTCGGCGATGACCGCACAGTCCTTCGGACGGCGGGCTTCGAACAGCTCGGCCACGCGCGGCAGACCGCCGGTGATGTCGCGGGTCTTGGCGCCTTCGGTCGGCAGACGGGCGAGCACGTCACCGGGCTTCACCTCATCGCCGTTGGTGACCGACAGAATGGCCCCCACCGGCAGAAGGTAGCGGGCTTCACCGCCGTTCGACAGACGCTTGTAGGTTTCGCTGCCGTCCAGAACCCCGACCGCCGGACGCAGGTCCGTCCCGCGCGGGCTGGCGCGCCAGTCGGCGACCACGCGCTGGGTAATGCCGGTGGCTTCGTCGGTTTCGTCGCGGACCGAGACCGTATCGACCAGATCCTCGAAGCGGACCTTACCGCCCACTTCGGTGATGATCGGGGTGGTATAGGGGTCCCACTCCGCCAGACGCTGGCCCTTCTTGACCGGATCGCCGTCGTTGATCCGCAGGCGGGCCCCGTAGGGTGCCTTATAGGTCTCACGATCCTTGCCGTCGGCATGGATCGTGATGATCAGGTTGCGGCTCATGGAGATCAGATCGCCGTGTGCGCCGCGAACGGTCGAGCCGCCCGTCAGACGCACGTGACCGTCGGTTGCGGTTTCGAAGAACGACTGCTCGGCCACCTGGGCCGTCCCACCGATGTGGAAGGTCCGCATGGTCAGCTGCGTCCCCGGCTCACCGATCGACTGGGCGGCAATGACCCCGACCGCTTCCCCGATATTGACGCGTGTCCCGCGGGCCAGGTCACGACCGTAACAGGCGGCACAGGTGCCGACTTCGGCCTCACAGGTCAGCACCGAGCGAACCTTGACCGACTGCACGCCCGAGGCATCCACCAGCTCGATGGCATTTTCATCGAGATAGGTATCCGCCGGGATGACCACTTCCTTGGTGGCGGCATCACGGATGTCTTCGGCCGTGGTCCGGCCCAGCACGCGCTGGCCAAGGCTGACGAGCACGTCACCGCCCTCGACGACGGCGCGCAAGGTGATCCCACGCGTAGTGCCGCAATCTTCTTCGACGATGATGCAGTCCTGGGCCACGTCCACCAGACGACGGGTCAGATAACCCGAGTTGGCGGTCTTCAGCGCGGTGTCGGCCAGACCCTTACGGGCCCCGTGGGTGGAGTTGAAGTAC
>JBKBWB010000091.1:0-7332 GCA_046289215.1 Asticcacaulis sp.
CCAGGCGCGAGACATTCTGGTCATGCCCCTCATCGTAGATCAGGGTCGGGCGCAAAAGGGTCCAGCCCACGCCACGCTCGGCCAGTCGCATCACCCGGGCCTCTCCTGCCGCCAAAGACTCGGCCACCGCCCGCTCCGAGGCCACCGGTGAGTCGATCTTGGTAAAGCGGCTGGTCGAGGAAAACGCAATCAGCCGGGTCATGCCCCGGGCCACCAGCGCCTCCAGCACCGCATCGGTGAGCAGCCACACCGGCGTCAGACAGATCACGGCCCCGAGGTCGGGCAAGGCTTTCAGAGTTTCGGGATGCGCCAGATCGCCCGTCACTCCGGTGATCCCGTCCCGGCTTTCTGCCTTGTGACGGCGGCTGAGGGTAAAGACGGGCACGCTCACAGACCCCTGTAGATGGCCCAGCAGATGCCGACCAATCAAGCTGGTGCCGCCCAGAATGAGCAGGGGTTTGGTGAGGGTTTTGGCCATGGATCTTACCTAAGCTGTGCCGGGTAAAAATGCCATTGCCAAAACGGCGAAATCCGGGATCACTGCCTCGCGTACAGAAGAAAAACACCGGAAACCCGCAGGATCAGGACCCCCCCATGGACCGCCGCCACTTTCTGAATTCTTTGTCGCTGACCACCGCCGCGTTCGGCCTCTCAAGCCTGTCTGCGGGGGCCGCCTTGGCCAATCCGACCCGCTGGCCCGGGGTTGGCGGCGGCGACCGGATTACGGGCGCGTCGTTTGCCAGCCGCTCGCCGGTGTGGGGCCGCGACGGCGCCGCCGCAACCGCCCACCCGCTCGCCACCCTGATGGCGCTCGATACCCTGCGCGCGGGGGGATCGGCGGTGGATGCCGCGATTGTTGCCAATGCGGCGCTGGGGTTCCTGGAACCGGTCGGGTGCGGTATCGGCGGGGACGCCTTTGCCCTTCTGTGGGATCCGAAAACCCGCAAGGTGGTGGGGCTCAATGGTTCGGGCCGCTCGCCGGCGGGACTGTCGCTGGAAACCCAGCGCGCGAGGGCTAAAAACGGTCTGATCCCCCGTTTTGGCGCGGTCAGCGTCAGCGTGCCGGGAGCCGTCGACGCCTGGTGGACCCTGCATCAACGCTACGGGAAATTGCCGTGGGCGCGTCTATTCGAGCCGGTGGCGGCCTTGGCCGAACGCGGCACACCCGTGGCCCAAACCATCGCCTTTTATCTTGAGCGCAACATGCGCTCACTCGGCCGTCCCGAAGCTGGGGTCGAAGAGTTCGACAACGCCAAGCGCACCTATGCCCCCACTGGGCGGACGGCGCGCGAGGGCGAGATCTTTGCCAATCCGGACCTTGGCCGCACCTATCGCCTGATTGGCCAAGGGGGCCGCGACGCGTTTTATGACGGGCCGATTGCTGAGACGATTGAGCGCTATTTCCGCCGCATCGGGGGCTTTATGACCCGGGCGGATCTGGCGGCCCACCGCGCCGAATGGACCACGCCGCTGGAGACGACCTATCGCGGGGTCAAGGTCCAGGGCCTCGGCCCCAATAGTCAGGGCCTGAGCACGCTGCAAATCCTCAATATCGTCGAGCAGTTCGACCTCAAGGCCATGGGCTTCCAGTCCGCCGAGGCGCTGCATGTGATGGCCGAAGCCAAGCGGCTGGCGTTCGAGGATCGGGCGCGCTGGTTCTCGGATCCGGCCTTTACCCAGATCCCGGTCGAGACCCTGTTGTCCAAGGATTACGCCAAACGACAAGCCGCCTTGATCCGCTCGGATCGAGTGATGGAGCGGCCTTACCTGCCCGATGCGCCGCACCATGGGGATACCACCTACCTCACCTGTGCCGACGCGGACGGGATGATGATCAGCCTGATCCAGTCGAATTTCCGCGGCATGGGCTCGGGCCTCGTGCCCGATGGTCTTGGCTTTATGTTCCAGAACCGGGGCGAACAGTTCAGCCTGAAAGACGGGCACCCCAATCTTTATGCGCCGCGCAAGCGCCCGTTCCAGACCATTATCCCCGGCTTTGCCACCAAGGGCGATCAGCCGTGGATGAGCTTTGGCGTCATGGGCGGCGGCATGCAGCCACAAGGTCAGGCCCAGATCATCATCAACCGCGTGGACTATGGCCTGAACCTGCAAGAAGCCGGCGACGCCCCGCGCTGGATCCACGAAGGCTCGCCCGAGCCGACCGGCGAAGCGGGCAAGGGCACGGGCACCTTGCACCTCGAAAGCGGCGTGCCCCAGACGGCCCGTGACGGCCTCAAGGCCAAGGGCTGGACGCTGGGCGAGCCCAATGGGGCCTTTGGCGGCTATCAGGCGATCGAACGGGCCGAAGGCGGCTATGCCGCCGCCTCCGAAATGCGTAAAGACGGCCTAGCCCTCGCCTACTAGGATTGAGCATGCTGACTCTTGACCGCCTGCGCGCCATAGCCCTTGAGCGCCCCGGATGCGTGGACACCGTGTCCTGGGGCAACCCCAGTATGAAGGTAAACGGTAAGATCCTGTTTTACTGGAATAAGGCTCTGGGCGCGCCGGTGTTCAAGGTCAGTTTCGAGGAGCGGGACTTCCTGCTGGAGGTCGATCCCGAGACCTATTTCATCACCGACCACCACAAGCCCTGGCCGCTGATCCTGGCCCGACCCGACACGGTCAGCGAGGACTGGGTGCGGTTGAACCTCACCCGCCTGTGGGACGCCCAAGCCAGCCGCGCCCAAAAAAAGCTCTGGGCAGAGAAACTCAGTCAAGAGCAAGGCGCTGCGACAGAAAGCGTGGATCTTTGATGAAATGACTGATGCGCCGAGGCATCTGGCAACGTATGTAGCCTGAACCTGTTAGCCCCGTCACCGCGAAAGCTCGAGTATGTCTGCCTACGCCTCCTTGCGTGATTTTATGGCCCGTCTTGAAGCGACGGGGGAGCTCGTCCGGGTCCGCGAGCCGGTCTCGACCGTGCTCGAAATGACCGAGATCCATACGCGGCTATTGGCCGAAGGCGGCCCGGCGGTGCTGTTCGAACAGCCGGTGATGCCCGATGGCACGATTTCGGACATCCCGGTGCTGATCAACCTGTTTGGCACGGTCAAGCGGGTAGCCATGGGCGTCACGCTTGAGGGCAAGGACCGCACCACGGGGGCTGAGCTGCGCGAAGTGGGCGAGCTTCTGGCCTTTTTGCGCCAGCCCGAGCCGCCGCGCGGCTTTAAGGATGCGCTGGAGCTGCTGCCGCTGGCCAAGACCGTCATGGGCATGCGGCCCAAGACCGTCAGCAAGGCCCCGGTCCAGGAAGTGGTCCTCACCGGCGATCAGATCGACCTGACCAAGCTGCCGGTGCAAAGCTGCTGGCCGGGGGAACCGGCGCCGCTGATCACCTGGCCGCTGATCGTCACCAAGGGGCCGTCCTCGGCGCGCGAAGATGACTTTAACCTTGGCATCTATCGCATGCAGGTGCTGGACAAGGACCGCTGCATCATGCGCTGGCTGGCCCATCGCGGCGGGGCCCAGCACTATGCCCGCCACAAGAAGGCCGGGAAGCGCGAGCCCCTCCCCGCCTGTGCCGTGCTGGGGGCCGATCCGGGCACGATCCTGGCGGCGGTGACGCCGGTGCCGGACACCCTGTCGGAATATCAGTTCGCGGGCCTTCTGCGCGGGGCCAAGGTCGAGCTGGTCGCGGCCAAGACCGTGCCCTTGATGGTCCCCGCCGAGGCCGAGATCGTGCTCGAAGGCCATGTGCTGCTCGATGAGCACGCCGACGAAGGCCCCTATGGCGACCACACCGGCTACTATAACTCGGTCGAAAAGTTTCCGGTGTTCAAGGTCAGCGCCATCACCATGCGCCGCAAGCCGGTCTATCTGTCGACCTTTACCGGACGGCCGCCGGACGAGCCGAGCGTGCTGGGCGAAGCGCTCAACGAGGTATTTATCCCGCTGATCCGCCAACAGTTCCCGGAGATCGTGGACTTCTGGCTGCCGCCCGAGGGCTGCTCTTACCGGATCGCGGTCATTTCGATGAAAAAGGCCTATCCAGGCCATGCCAAGCGGGTAATGATGGGGGCGTGGTCTTACCTGCGCCAGTTCATGTACACCAAGTGGATCATCGTCGTGGATACGGACATCAATGCCCGCGACTGGAAAGACGTGATGTGGGCGGTCTCGACCCGCATGGACCCAGCGCGCGATATTACCGTGATCGAGAATACCCCGATCGATTATCTCGATTTTGCCTCGCCAGAATCCGGCCTTGGGTCCAAGATAGGTTTGGACGCTACTGACAAATGGCCCCCGGAGACCCATCGCGAATGGGGGACCAAACTCAGCATGGATCCGGAGGTCGTGCGGACGGTCTCGGAAAAATGGGAATCCCTGGGCCTGCCGGGGTCAGGCAAGCCGATCTGGCGCGATGACTGAGCCTTATCTCGGCACGTCGGCTGGATTTAACGCAGATCGCATCATTTAAGTCTGTTGCGCGTCATTCCAGCCGACACTTATGATTTCATCAGCCGGATACGGGCCTTTATCCAACTGACCGCCCCGAGGGACCGCTATAAGCCCGTTCGACCTTTGCGACGCGAAGTTCGTAATGGTCATACCATCGCTCAATTCCATGTTTTTGAGCCAACAGGTGTTTAATCTCTGACTTCCACGCCAAAATACTGGCCTCGTCTTTCCAGTATGAGACGGTTATGCCCAAACGATCATTTCCCCGTGTTGTCTCAATCCCTAAATACCCAGGCTGATTTTCAGCAAGTTTCACTAAGGCGTCCCCCATTGCGGCATAGCCCGCATCATTAAGGCTCAATAGGCTCGTGAAAATAACGGCATAGTAGGGCGGTGATGGTGTATCAGCAAAACCGTTCGGCATGATCAATCCTTTGCGAGATGGGCACTTCAAAAAGCAACTTCAGATACTGAAAAAACAGTCGAAACGCCTGTCAGTGAGCAACAATCACTAACACTGACTCAATTCAAACATTGAGTGACACGCGAATTGGGGCAGACCGATTGAGATTTTTAGATAATTTGCAACAGGATCGCAGATTTATCTCGATCGTATCGCCATAAAATCACCCCACTATGAGAGAACCCTGCATAAGTCTATAGTATTTCGCTCAAAAGTTTAGTCCCCCAGAGCCAGCTCTTACATCATTGCTCTTTTGAAAGGCCCTTGCCCATGCACCTGCCCCTTCAAGCGGCCTCTGTTTTGGCATCAGCCCCGCACAAAAAGTTAACTAATTTCAGCAGCTTGGCATCAATCGCACTCGCCCTGACCCTCAGCGCCTGCGCCACCCTGCCCAGCGATCCGCCGCGCCTGAGCTATGCCACGGCAGCCAGCAAGGGCGGCCTGTCGGTGGCGCTGGTGGGGCAACCCAGCCGAGCCCAGATCGATCAGAGCCGCGACCTTTGGACCCGCGCCGTGGTCGATGCCTATGGCTGCGGCCTCAATCGCGGCCATGTCGCGGAAGCGGGCCTGATTGCCGCGGCGGAACTGGCGACCATGGCCACCCTGACCAAGGGCGGCGGCGAGGCCGAACGGCGCTCGGCCCTGACGGCCTATGTGCTCGACATGACGGCGTTGGCCCTGTCCAATCCGCCGCGTCCGGATGAAAGACGCTGTGCGGCTCTGGCGCGCTGGCTGCCCGAGGTGCGGGCCGACGGCCGGGCGGCGCTGGAGCGCGTGCGCGAGCGCTGAGCAGAAAGGCTTGAACCGGCCCGCCCGGCCCGCCATACAGGAAGCATGCTGTCCTCTGCCTCCCCGACTGATTCCGCCGCAGCTACGGCTGTACCCGCTTCTGCACCCGTAGAGGATCTGGCCCTGCTCGAAAGCCTGCTGAGCCAGGCCAAGGCCCTCGGGGCCGATGCCGCCGAAGCGGTGCTGGCCCAGTCGCGCACCCAGAATGTCACGGTCCGACAAGGTGCGCTGGAAAACGTTGAAAGCGACGAGCACCGCGACCTTGGACTTCGGGTGTTCATCGGCCAGCAACAGGCCGTGGTGAGCATTTCCGACCTGTCCGCAGAGGCGCGTCAGCGCATGGTTGAGCGGGCCGTGGCCATGGCCAAGCTTGCGCCCGAGGATCCCTATGCCGGGTTGGCCGATCCGGCCCAGATCGCCAAGGGGCCGTTCGCGGACCTTGACCTCTATGACACCACAGAGCTTGAGCCCACCCGCCTGATGGCCCTGGCCGCGGAGGCTGAGGCGGCGGCCCTGAGCGTGGCCGGGGTGAGCAAGTCCGACAGCGCCTATGCCGGACAGTCCTATGGCGATCATCTGTTCCTGACGTCGGGCGGGTTCTGTGGCTATCACAAGGGCTCGGGCTTCTATATTTCCGCCAGCGCGATTGCTGAGCGTGACGGGGCGATGGAGCGCGATGGCGAAGGCCGCACGGCGCGGTGGTTTGCCGACCTGCCCGCGCCTGAGGCGATTGGCCGGATCGCCGGGGAACGCGCCGCCGCTTCGCTTGGCGCCCGCAAGATCGACAGTGTCACCGCCCCGGTGCTGTTTGATCGTCGGATCGCCAAGTCGCTGATCGGGCCGATGCTGGGAGCCATTTCCGGGGCCGCGATTGCCCGGGGCACCAGCTTCCTCAAGGACAAGCTCGAAAAGCCCGTGTTCGCCAAGGGCATTCGCATCAGCGAAGATCCGTTCCGCCCGCGCGGTCTGGGCTCATGCCATTACGACAGCGAAGGGCTTGCCGTGCAGGCGCGCGATCTGATCGCCGACGGGATCCTGAAGACCTGGCTTCTGAATACCGCCAGCGCCCGGCAACTGGGCCTGACCTCGACTGGCCACGCCAGCCGCTCGCTGGCCGGACCACCGGGCACCGATACCCACAATGTGGTGATGCAACCGGGCCAGCAATCGCCCGAGGCGCTGATGGCCGCCGCCGGATCAGGGCTGCTTGTCACCAATATGTTCGGCCCGTCGCTCAATCACGACACCGGCGACTGGTCAGCGGGTGTGGGCGGGTTCTGGTTTGAAAACGGCGAGATCGCCTTTCCGGTCAATGAGATCACAGTGGCGGGCAACCTGATCGAGATCTATGCCCGTCTGGTGCCCGCGTCTGACCTTGAGATCCGGGGCACGCGCGATGTGCCCTCGCTGCTGGTCGATGCTCTCAGCATTGGTGGCAAATGACGGATCCCATGGACCTAGAGGCCGATCTTCAGCTGCTCTGCGAAGCCGTCCGCGAGGCCGGTGCCTTGGCTCAGCGTCTCAAGGCTGACGGTCTTCAGGTCCATATCAAGCCCGACCGCTCCCAGGTCACCAATGCCGACTTAGCCGTCGATGCCCTGCTGAAAGACCAGCTGCAGTCTGCGCGCCCCACCTATGGCTGGCGTTCCGAGGAAAGCCCCGATGACGGCTCCAGCCTG
>JBKBWB010000092.1:0-7304 GCA_046289215.1 Asticcacaulis sp.
GCATTGCAAACCCTCGCGGGTTTGTGTCGCCGGGTCACGTTCGAGTTCGAAAACGTCCCGGCGGCGGCGCTGGAACGGCTTCAGGCCTTAGGGGTCTCTGTCGCGCCGGGACCTCAAGCCCTGGCCGTGACCCAGGATCGGGTCGCCGAAAAAACCTTTGCCCGCTCGGTTGGGGTCGGCACGGTCGATTTCGTCACGATCGAAACGGCCGGCGATATCCCGGCCGCTCTGGCGCAGCTCGGGGCTCCGGCTCTGCTGAAAACCCGCCGTGAGGGCTATGACGGTAAGGGACAGATCTGGATCAAAACTGCCGATGAGGCTGAGGCCGCTTTTGCCGCAATCGGGTCCAAGCCCGCGATCCTCGAAGCGCGGGCGCCGTTCGTCATGGAAGTCTCTGTGATCGCCGCACGCAGCACCACCGGTGAAATGGCCTTTTATCCGCTTGGTGAAAACACCCATGAAAACGGGATCTTGCGCACGACCCGGGTTCCGGCCCGCCTTGACGCTAATCTCACTCAGTCCGCCCATAGCATTGCCCGAGCTCTGCTCAAGGGGCTCGACTATGTCGGGGTGATGGGCGTTGAGCTGTTTGTGCTCGAAAACGGCACGTTGTTGCTTAATGAGATCGCGCCGCGCGTTCATAATACGGGCCACTGGACCCAGGACGGGGGTGTGGTGGATCAATTCGAACAGCACATCCGCGCGATTGCCGGGTGGCCGTTGGGATCGACGACGACGGACCTTTCGGTCGAAATGACCAATCTGCTGGGCCATGAAGCCGAGCAATGGGCGGCCTTGGCTGCAGAGCCGGATGCCCGGCTTCATCTCTATGGCAAGGGCGAGGGTCGTCCAGGCCGTAAAATGGGGCATATCAACCGCATTCTGCGGGGTTAAGGCTTAAGGTAAGACCTTGAAGCGCAAGGCCCCCAGTTGGCTGGCGAGGTCCCGCAACAACACGTCAGGCCGGAAGGTCTGAGTGGCTTTCCATTTTTCAAAGGCCATGACATTGCCGATCCGTGCGCCGATCAGCTGGTAAGCCGCTTCTTCGCCCTGGGTAAGGCGGGTGACAAGGGCCGCCATCAGGATGCCCGAGACGATGGCCCGCTTGGAATAGTGGTTCTCATCCGTGGCCGTATCCCCCGCAGCCCGCCAAATGGCGTCTGCGGCTTCCCACACTAGACGCAGGGCTAAGGGCAGATTGCCTGGCAAGGCCAGAAAGCCCGCCCAGCGGTGGGTCACGTCTGTAAGCTCGGCTGCGGCATCAACACGCGCCGTCAGGCCAAGCCGGATCTTGTCGCGGATTTTCTGATGGGCCAGGTCTGCGTCCACGAGGCGTTCTGACGCATTGTGTTCAAGGCGGCGGGCGTAGAGGGCCGCAAGGTCTTGTGCGCCGTAGGGCAGCAACAGGTCGCATTCCGCGGCGCTGAGCCCAATCTCAGCCCCGGCGGCGAGCACCGTGGCGCGACTGAAGCCCAAAGACGGGATTCGGGGCAGGGCAGCGTCAAGCAGTGCCTGTTCGGTCCGGTCCGCCCAGTCGGTGCTGGCCGACGCGGCCGTGTCGGATGAAATCGGGCTTTCTGATGCGCTCATGACTGACCTCCTGGTCCTTTTACGCAAGGCATGCGGGGCGCGGCCATCCAAGTCCAGACAAAAGTCCGGTGCAAGTGAAAAGGCATGTCTGGACATCGGGTCGCATCTGATGTACATCGCTCGCCTCAATCCCGCAGCCCGGCCTGCGGGACATGTTTTTTTGATCGCCTGCCCCGACTGGGTGGTGACCCCGGAAGCGGGTCCCCGTCCCTGACGGCGGGGGCGGGTGACGCAAGGAGAGAGACCCCTGGTTCAGATTTTCGTCCGCGACAACAACGTCGATCAGGCCCTTAAAGCGCTGAAGAAGAAGATGCAGCGCGAAGGTTCGTTCCGCGAAATGAAGCGCCACGTGCATTATGAAAAGCCGTCGGAAAAGCGCGCTCGCCAACAGGCTGAAGCCGTCCGTCGTGCCCGTAAGCTGGCCCGCAAGCGCATCCAGCGCGAAGGCGGTGGCATGACCCGCGGCGGCGCGAAGTAAGCGACAACGCCGGTTGGCCGCTCCTGCCAAAGGCAGCGGGGTCGAGCGCGAAAGCTGTCTCCCGCGCCCCTTCGCCTCCCCAGGCAGGGCATAAACTAAAAAAAGGCCGCTTCTTCGGAAGCGGCCTTTTTATTTGCGTGTGGATCTCGCGCTGTGAAGACCGGCGCCCGGTGTGATCCGGGCGCGACTCTCCAACCTTATGCGTCCTTGCTGAGGGCCTTCATCAGGCCCTTCCAATTGGCGTCCCCGCTGCTGAGTGCCGCCGCGCCAAAGGCCTTACGGGCAACCCGCAGGACCAGAGCAATGGTGAGCACCATGCCGCCAATCATCAAGGCCAGCTCCAGCGGTGAGGGTTCCGCCCCGGTCAGGCGCGAGCCTACCAGGAAGGGCGCGAAAAACGGCACCCAGGACAGATAGGTGATCAGCGGCAGTTCTGGGGCATAAAGCCCGGCATTCAGCACCATGATCGGGATCATCAGGACGACAACGACGGGGCCCAACAACGACTGAGCCTCGCGCGGAGTTTCACAGAAGGCCCCAAGCGTCAGGAACATCACGGAATAGAGCACATAGCCCAGGCCCAAGAACACCAGGATCAGGGCCAGGTCTGTCAGGGTTATCAGACCCGTCAGGGTCTTGAGCCATTCTGGTTGCAGAGTGGCCAGAGAGTGCAAGCCATAGACGCCGACACCGCCCCAGAGCAGCATGACGGTCCCGATCACCATGGCCACCCCGAGCAACTTGCCGATCAGGATCGATTCGGCCGATGTGGTGGCCATCAACACTTCCAACACCCGGTTGGCCTTCTCCTCAACGATGCTGTTCATCATCAAGGTGGCGGTCGAAAAGATGGAGATCCAGAGCAAAAAGCCGCTTACAAAACCCACCATCGGGCGCAGCCGTTCGGACAGGCTGGCGGCCTTGCCGCTTTTTTCAGAGGCGGTGAAGACATCCGCCTTGGGCGCTTCGGCCTGCAGCTTGCGGATGGCATCGGGGTCAAACCCGGCTTGACGGGCTGCATCGCGGAACAGAATCGGATTGATTGCCTGAGTGAGGCTGAGGTTATTCATCCCCGACAGGCCCTTGCCGCCCGACTGCCAGACCAGGCTTTCCAGACGACCGGTGTCGCGGTGAAACAGCACAATTTTGTCCGGGAGTTTGGTCTCATCGGTCACTGCCTTTTGCAGGCGGGCCTGGGCCTCTGACGCGGTTTTGACGTCCTTGAGGATGGACGGGGCCTCGACCCAGCTTATGCTCTGGCGCGGGCTAAGCTTGACGCGGCTGCTGCTGGGGGCCACGAGCGACAGCTGGCGACGTGCGGCCTCGGCACCGTCCTTATCATAGGCGCTGGCGACGAGTTTGGCGGCGTCTTCCCCGCTTTCCATCCGGGCCATTTGCACCATGGCTTCGCGCTCGCCTACGGATCCTTTGGCCCCGAGCTGGCTTTTAAGCCCGGCATCGTGGCCCTCGCGCGTCAGATCGATCACCGCGATCGTGTCCGCAGGCTTGGTGGCAATCAGCAACGGGGCGACACTCATCGACGCCACGATCAGGATCGGAACCAGCAAAACGGACAGCCAGAAGCCGACGGTCTTGATATAGGCGGTATATTCGCGTCCGGCGATCAGAAGGGTGTGTCTCATGCGCGGCTCTCCCCTTGCTGCGTCAGAACAATAAAGGCGTCGTGCAGGCTGGGCTCCCGGGTCTGGAAATGCCCGAGGTCAAGATCCTGTTGGAATGCGGCACGCAGCGGCTCTGCGGCGGCTATGCCCGGCGCAAGGGTCAGAACCCAGTCGTGTGTGGCCGCCCGACGCTCAACTGTGATCACTCCGGGCAAGGCGGCCAGGCTTGCTTGATTAAGACCCGGCCCCATCGCAGGGTCAGTCAACGTCAGGGTGCGCGGGGCCTTGCCAAGGGCCTCGGCGACGGTGCCGTCAAACTGTTTGGTCCCTTTGGCAATCAGCACGACCTTGTCGCACAAACGCTCGGCATGCTGCATGATGTGGGTCGAAAACAGGATCGTGGTCCCTTTTCCGGCCATTTCCCGTATGACGTCCTCCAGGCCCTGCTGATTCATCGGGTCCAGCCCCGAAAAGGGTTCGTCCAGAATCAGAAATTCCGGATCGTGCAGGATGGCGGTAATGAGTTGGACCTTCTGGGCCATACCCTTGGACAGATCTTTCATCGCCTTGTGGGCCGAAGCCCCCAGTCCTTGTTGCTCCAATCGGAACAGCCCGCGCTTGCGGGCTTCAGGACCGCTCAGGCCTTTCAGCTCTCCAAAAAAGCAAATGGCCTCTAGGGCCGTCATTTTGCGATAGAGCCCACGCTCTTCCGGAAGAAAGCCGATGCGGTTTTGAACGGCCCGGGCCTCAGTCGAGTCCAGAACCCGCACATGGCCGGCAGACGGCGCGCTCATGCCCAGAATCATGCGCAAGGTAGAGGTCTTACCGGCGCCGTTCGGGCCGAGAAAGCCACAAATCGTACCCGGTTTGACCGTAAAACTCAGGTCATTGACCGCTAAAAATGTCCCGTAGCGCTTGGTCAGGCCTGAGACTTCAAGTACATCAGACACGTTGCCCCCTATATATTGTCTTTGGTGTGACTCTAGGTCCGCCATGGCTCAGGGCAAGTGACAAAACTGTCAGGGGAGGGACCGGGACATGCCACTAGAGCGGCTTAAGGGGCTGACAACCCGAGATATCATGACGGCTTTACTAGGGTTGCTGTCAGGTTTGGTCGTGGGCCTTTTGGTTTATCAAGGCTTACGGTTGTTCCTGTTCTATAGCTTTCCTCCGCCGCCCAGCCTCGATATGGCAACACCAGAAACACTTGCAGCGGTTCTGGCCAATTTCCCGGCGCAGTTCTTGGTGATGATCTTGCTGGCCTGGTCCGTCGGGGTCCTCAGCGGCGGCTACACCGCGACCCGGATTGCCCGTCAGGGGCCGGTGGCCGCTTGGATGACGGGATTATTCATGATCGTCACCGGCCTGTTCCCCATGATGATCAAGGGCTATCCCATGTGGTTTGTCATTATGGGCATGCTACTGACGGGTTTGTTCGGCTATCTGGCCGGCATTCTTGGGGATCGCGTGACCCAAGGGCAAATGCGCTAAGCAATCATTCTGCCTCTTCGGGCGGTGTATCGTCCCGGATCCAGGGTTTGGGCTTGGCGACCGTGTCTGGTTTGCGGGAAAAGCCAGAGCGCCGGACTTTCTCGGTTGGCGGATTAGGGGCCGATTTCTTGCGGATTTCCTTGAGTTTTAATCCCTGACGCAGCGACAAGACGGTTCCGGGTGCGCCCTTATCCGGATCAGAAAAGGCGCGCCCATAGGTTTTGAGCGCGCCTTCAACAGACGTCAGGAATTCGTCTTCCCATTCCGTCAGGGGTTTTTCGGCCTTTTGTGCCGCTTTTCGGGCTTTTTCCAAGGCCTTCAGGGCGGCTCTGGCCGCCTTATCCTTGTCGGATTGGGGTTGTTTACGGTCGAGGCCAGACCCTTTTACGGGCCTGTCTGAACCCGACGGGGGCGGTTTGCGCCTCAAAGACCGCCGATCGCCGAAAGGTAAAGATCAATCAGCGCTTCTTCTTCTTGGCGCTTGACCTTATCCTTCTTACGAAGCGCGACAACCTTGCGCAGAATTTTGGTGTCAAATCCTTCGCCCTTGGCTTCGGCATAAACTTCCTTGAGGTCTTCCGAGACGGCTTTCTTGTCTTCTTCCAGACGCTCAATCCGTTCGATGATGGTCTTGAGGCGGCCCTGGGCGGCCGAGGTCAGGACATCGGGGTCCGTCGATGAAAACGCGTCCTCGCTCACGGGCAATTCCTTTGGTTAAGGCTGGCGATGTTTGGGGGCGGACCCTAGCCGGGACGCGCACAGGGCTCAACCGGGCGGGCGGGACGCCTTGTGGATAATTACAACAGGCCGTGGGCGATCAGCGCCGGCTCGAGCGCATCGGGGTCGCTAAAATGGTGCGTATGGAAGCCCATGTCCCGGGCTGCGGCAATATTGGCCGCGGAGTCATCGATAAACAAAATATCGTCAGCCGGGCGGCCAAGACGCTTTAGCGTGATCTCATAGATGGCCGGGTCGGGTTTGATCACCCCTTCAACGCCCGACACAATGATATCTTTGAAATAGGTAAAGACAGGATCCCGGGCAAAAACCTGATCCGCCTTATCGGCGGGCATGTTCGTCAGGGCATAAAGGGGAACGTGCTTGGCATGCAAAGCATGCATAAGTCGTATAGTCTGGGGGACGACCGGCCCCAACATATCCATAAACCGCTCATCCCAGGCGCGGATGAAATCCGCATAGTCGGGAAATTGCCGGATTCGTTCCGGCACAGAAACGGCCATAGGCACGCCCCGGTCGTGGTGTTCGTGCCAAGACATGGGGCAGACCTGTTCGAGGAACAGATCCATCTCATGAGTCTCCGCGAAAAGCTCTGTATAGAGCTTACGCGGCGACCACGGGATAATGACATTGCCAACATCGAATAGGACCGATGTCGGCATCGCCCTTAGCCCTGCTTTGCCTTAAAGCGCGGGTCCGTCTTATTGATGACATAGACCACGCCCTTGCGGCGCACGATCTTGCAGTCCCGGTGACGGGTTTTCAGGGACTTCAGAGAGCTGCGGACCTTCATCGCGCTAGACCTAGTTCAAGATGCCAATAAAAAAGACACGTCGTATGCAGGCTTTCGGCCCACCGGACGTGCGTGAGGGGCGGTGTATAGGGTCGGATGGCGACAGAGTCAACCGATTCCGGCGTTCTGTTTCTGGACCGTGCTCGTGTGTGCCATTCCCGTGAGGATTTCACGCGGCTGTGTTCCAGAAAACCGGACTTGTCATGGTTATCAGGTTGAAACCTAGGTGCGAGGCGGGCCATGGTTTCACTATGACAAAGCGTGTTTTGCCCCTCCTGTTGATTTTGACCGCCTGTTCGACGGCCACGACGGTGCCCAGCTCGTCGCCGGTGACGCCGCCGCCGCCTGTTCTCAAGCCAAAGGAGACTGTGGCTGCGCCTACTGGATCTACCCCCGCAACGGAGCCTCGTCCGGTTCTGACCTTCGAAGAGTGGCGCGCTCAGTTTTTCAAACGCGCAGAAGCCCAGGGCTTTGAACGCGCTTTTCTTGAGACCGAGTTTGCGACGGTGCGTCCGTCTGAGCGCGTGGTCAGTCTGGATGGCAAACAGCCTGAGTTTTCGCGCCCCATCAGCGCATATGTGCGTGGCGCCGT
>JBKBWB010000093.1:0-7296 GCA_046289215.1 Asticcacaulis sp.
CCTTGGGGGGGAGGTGCCCCTGTTAAGGGGCGGAGGGGTGCCTTCTTCTAACTGCGCCCACCGTCACGCCTTCGGCGCGCCCCCTCCCCGTGGACAAGCCACAGGGAGGAGAAGATGCAGACCTAACCCCGTACCCGCCCCACCGCGACGGCTCGCCCGCCTGTGATCTCCCCTTCACAGCCCCCGTGAGGTATGCTGAAATCATCCCAGAGGTGTCCCATGTCTTCCGCCCAGAAACGCACCATCCGTCTGCCCGCCGACCAATCGGACTATGTGGACGCCCTGATTGCGTCCGGCACCTATGGGACAGCCAGCGACGTTGTCCGCGCGGGTCTGCAGGCCCTTCAAGAGCGCGACGCGGAGATCCAGCACTGGCTGATTGAGGCCGTGGCCCCAGCCTATGATGCCCTTCATGCGACCCCCGATCGGTCTATAGATCTGGACACCGCCTTTTCGGATTTGCGTCGCCGCAAGGGCCATGGATGAAGCTAAGACAGGTTGTCTTTGCGCCAGAGGCGATAGAGGATCTGTCTGATCTCTATGACTATGTCGCCGCCACGTCGAGCGAAGCCACAGCCTTGGCGTATCTGGATCGCATAAGGTCGTTTTGCCAAGGCTTTGATCTCGCTTCAGAGCGGGGCACGCGCCGCGATGACATTCGCCCCGGCTTGAGACTGGTCGGTTTTGAACGCCGCATTACCCTCGCCTTTGTTGTCACGAAGACGCGCGTTATCTTTCTGCGCGTGTTTTACGGCGGCCAGAACTGGCAAACCCGCGTCTAGCGGGCTCCGGATCAAGCCTCGCCCCTTTACGGCTCCCCCCTGCATTGCGCTGACGACACAGGCGCGATTTTATGGTTAAGATCGGGTAAAATCAGCCGGGTGTTGTGGGTTTTAGGACGATTTACGGAAATCAAAATGCGTAGGCAAAGGGGCATCCTCATGATGGCAAACCGTCAGGCTTACAAACATGCCTCTGTGCTGTGCATCGGCTTAGCCATGCTGGCCTCTGGCTGTGCAGAAAAACAGTCGATAACGCGTGATGAAACCGTAGCGTCCGAACCTAGGGCGAGAGACTTAAAATACTTGAGACCCATGCCGCCCGTTGTATCGGACTATTGTAAGGCTTTGATTGAAGGGCCGGGCGGTGATTGGGACAAGTTGCCATCTCGGCCAGCGAATTTAGTGGATGCTCGTGAATATAATGAATTACCAGATAACTTGTTGAGTAGAGCCGTATACAGCGGCCATCTTGCTGCATTTTTTAGTCGAAGTGTACAGTTACAGGTTTTTAACGAGTATGATAAAGAAAACATAAGGAATAATCCGCAAGTGCCATTGATGCACAAGTATACAAGTTTGAAACAGTGTGATGGCGGCTCCTCACATCATATTTCTAACACTGTTACACTTTGTAGTGCTGAATGTGAATTTGCAGCAAATATTAAAAATGGAACATATGATGATATTTCTATAATCTTGGCGTCACAAGATGCCAAGAAAAATACAGTATGCTATGTTAAATCATTAATGATTGCTTCAGGCTTAAAGGGTGCATGGGCGGATACTGCAAAGTTAGAAGAAAATTTGGACTTAGAGAACCTTCACTGGAATGTAAAGATTGGTTCCGACTTGTTTTATTGCTTAAGTTTGTACGCTAAATCGTAATTACCCTTACCTCAGCTCACACCTTGGGCTTTTAGCCTTGGGCAAAGAGGAGAAACGATTACCCCCTCCACCGCTTCGCGGTCCCCCTCCCCATCGCAAGCGATAGGGAGGAGAAGCGGTCCCGGGATAAACAGTCATCCTGGGCACAGACCCAAGGATCTGGAGTGGACTGGACCGTGTGACCCTCGGATCATGTCCGAGGGTGACGACATTTTACGTAAACCCCTGCTTCTCCTCCCCATCGCAAGCTACAGGGTGGAGAAAAGCCAGACCTAACCCCGTACCGTGCCGTTCGGGGCCACAAGGCCGAGGGGGATCGAGGTGGTGTTCTTGACCGCTCGCACGATAATGCGGCTTTCGACGGACGAGACGATGTCCATCGACAACAGCTTGTCCCGCAAGAAGTCATCATAGCCGTGCATGTCGGTGGTCACGACCTTGAGGATATAGTCCTCGCGCCCGGTGACGGTGGCGCATTGGACCACTTCGGGCCAGCGCATGACGGTGCTTTCAAAGGACTCCAGATTGTCCTTGTTGGGCAGGCTGAGCTTGACCGTGGCATAGACCTCGAAGCCCAGGCCCAGTTTTTCCGGGTCGAGAACCGTCACACGCTTCTTGACGATCCCGGCATCTTCAAGTCTTTTGATCCGGCGCCAGCACGGCGAGGGCGACAACCCGACCCGGTCGGCGATTTCAGCGACGCTCAGGCTGGCGTCGTTCTGGATCAGATCCAGAATACGGGCATCGACGGGGTCGAGGGGCTCGGTCAATTTATGTCTCCAAGTCTTTATTTTGAGCAATAATATGCCCTTTTGACTGGGAATCAAGGGCATGTTTTAGGCAAATGTTTTTTGCATTCCATGCTATTGCCTGACCCAGAGGAAATAGCCGGTGGCGCAAAGGGTTCCAAAGCCCCCGCCCCCCGCGTCCGGATGGGAATGACCGCCTTGAAGAACAAGACCCCCTTGAGTCTGCACATCCCTGTGCCCAATGCCCGACCGGGCGATAAGCCGGACTTTTCCGGCCTGATTCTGGCTGCGGCCGGCGAAGCGCCGCGCCCGGATACCCACGTCGAGGCCCGCGAAACGCATCCGCTGGCGTTTTCGCTGATCCGCGTGCTCGATGATGAGGGTAAGGCCGTCGGCCCCTGGGATCCCAAGGTCGATCCCGCAACCCTGATCCACGGGCTCAAGGCCATGGTGCTGACGCGGGTGTTCGACGAGCGCATGTATCGCGCCCAGCGTCAGGGCAAGACCAGCTTCTATATGAAATGTACCGGCGAAGAGGCGATTGCCTGCGCCCAGGGCCTTGTTCTGCAACGCGAAGACATGGGCTTTCCGACCTATCGCCAGCAGGGCCTTCTGATCACGCGCGGCTATCCGCTGGCGATGATGATGAACCAGATCTATTCGAATGCGGCGGACCCGATCAAAGGCCGTCAGCTGCCGATCATGTATTCGACCAAAGAGTATGGCTTCTTCACCATCTCGGGCAATCTGGGCACCCAGTATCCGCAAGCGGTGGGCTGGGCCATGGCCTCGGCCTATTCCGGCGATGACAAGATCGCCGCCGCCTGGATCGGCGACGGGGCCACGGCGGAAGGCGACTTCCATAACGCCCTGACCTTTGCCAGCGTCTATCGTGCGCCGGTGCTGCTGAATATCGTCAATAACCAGTGGGCGATTTCATCGTTCATGGGCATTGCCGGGGGCAATGAGACCACCTTTGCCAGCAAGGGCATTGGCTATGGCCTGCCGACCCTGCGCGTCGATGGCAACGACTTCCTGGCGGTCTATGCGGCCACCCAATGGGCGGCGGAACGGGCACGCGCCAATCTCGGGGCCACGGTGATCGAGTTCTTCACCTATCGCGCGGCCCAGCATTCGACCTCGGATGATCCGGCGCGCTATCGCCCGGCGGATGAGTTTGAGCACTGGCCGCTCGGGGATCCGATTGCGCGGCTGAAACAGCACCTGATCGCCCTGGGGGCCTGGTCCGAGGCCGACCATGAGGCCGCCATCAAGGACGCCGAAGAGCAGGTCCGGGCCGCCGCGCGCGAGTCCGAAGCGATCGGCACCCTCGGTCAATCGACCCCCAGCAAGAAAACCATGTTTGAGGACGTGTTCGCCGAGCCGGACTGGCGTCTGATCGAACAGCGCCAGCAAGTCGGAGTTTGATCCATGGCCCAGATGAACATGATCCAAGCGCTGAATTCGGCGCTCGATGTGGCCATGGGCCGGGACGAACGGGTCCTGACCTTTGGCGAAGACGTGGGCTATTTCGGCGGCGTGTTTCGCGTCAATGACGGCCTGCAAAAGAAATACGGCCTCAAGCGCTGCTTTGACGCCCCGATTTCCGAATGCGGCATCATGGCCAGCGCCATTGGTATGGCGGTCTATGGCCTCAAGCCGGTGGTCGAGATCCAGTTCGCCGACTACATCTATCCCGCCTATGACCAGATCGTCTCGGAAGCGGCCAAGATCCGCTACCGCTCGGGCGGCGAGTTCACCAGCGGCGTGGTGGTGCGCAGCCCCTACGGCGGCGGTATCTTTGGTGGCCAGACCCACAGCCAGTCGCCGGAAAGCCTGTTCACCCACATCGCCGGGATCAAGACCGTGATCCCGTCCAACCCCTATGACGCCAAGGGCCTGATGCTGGCGGCGATTGAAGATCCCGATCCGGTGGTGATCTTTGAGCCCAAGCGGATTTACAACGGCCCGTTCGATGGCTGGCACGACCGGCCGGTAACGCCCTGGACCAACCATGCCCTGGCCGAAGTGCCGGAGGATTTCTATACCGTGCCGCTGGGTCAGGCACGGGTGATGCGCGAAGGTACGGACATGACCGTGCTCGCCTATGGCACCATGGTGTGGGTGGCGTTGGCCGCCGCCGAGCATGCCGGGATCAATGCCGAAGTGATCGACCTGCGCTCGCTGGTGCCGCTTGATATCGCCACCATCGAAGCCTCGGTGAAAAAGACCGGGCGCTGTGTGGTGGTGCACGAAGCGCCCCTGACCTCGGGCTATGGCGCGGAACTGGCGGCGTTGGTGCAAGAGCGCTGCTTCTACCACCTCGAAGCGCCGGTGGCGCGGGTGGCCGGATGGGACACCCCCTATCCGCATGCGTTTGAGTGGGACTATTTCCCGGGTCCGAAGCGTGTGGCCGAGGCCATGACGCGCACCCTGACCGGTCTGAAGGAGGGCTGAACCCATGGGTCGTTTTGTTTTCAAGCTGCCCGACGTGGGTGAAGGCACCGCCGAAGCCGAGCTGGTGGCTTGGCACGTTGCCGTAGGCGACACGGTGTCCGAAGATCAGCACATCGCCGATGTCATGACCGACAAGGCCACCGTCGAGCTGACCGCGCCCGTGTCGGGCAAGGTCATCGCCATGCACGGGGCCCCCGGCGATATGCGCGCCGTAGGTTCGGCCTTGATAGAATTTGAGGTCGAGGGCTCAGGCAATGCGGCGGCAGCCGCTCCGGCGGCCCCTGTGGCCGAAGCCCCGATTGCGGCTCCGGTTCCCGCCGCTCCGGCCCCGGCTGAACCCGTTGTTGAGGCCGTCGCCGCCGACGGTGCCAACTACGCCTTCAAACTGCCCGACGTGGGCGAAGGCACCGCCGAAGCCGAACTGGTGGCCTGGCACGTCGCCGTGGGTGACATCGTGTCCGAAGATCAGCACATCGCCGATGTCATGACCGACAAGGCCACCGTCGAGCTGACTGCGCCCGTGTCGGGTACGGTTGTGGCGCTCAATGGCCAGCCCGGCCAGATGCTCGCCGTCGGCAGCCCGTTGATCCTGTTTAAGGTGGACGGCGCCGGAAACCTGTCAGCGCCGGTTTCGGCCCCGGCCGCCGCCCCGGCTCCAACGCCCGCACCGGCACCGTCCGTGGCTCCGGCTCCTGCCCTGGAGCCTGTAGCAAAGGCTGCGCCCGCGCCTGTTGCCCGCAATCCGGTGGCGCGCGATGCATCCATGAAGCCCCTGGCCAGCCCGGCAGTGCGCAAACGCGCCTTTGAGCTGGGAATTGCCCTGCAATTCGTGCCCGGCTCTGGCCCCGGCGGCCGGATCGAGCATGGCGACCTTGATGCCTACATGGCCAACGGCGCTGTGCCCCAGGTTCCGGCAGCCAGCGGCGGCGCCAATCCGCTCTATGCCCAGCGTCCCGGAACAACCGACATCAAGGTCATGGGTATGCGCCGCCAAATCGCGGTCAAGATGCAGGAGGCCAAGCGCCGCATCCCGCATTTCGCCTATGTCGAAGAAGTGGACATGACGGCGCTGGAGGACTTGCGGGTCTATCTCAACGCCAACCGCAAGCCGGACCAGCCCAAGCTGACGGTGCTGCCATTCTTTATCCGCGCGCTGGTCAAGATCTTGCCGGACTTCCCGCAAATCAATGCCCGCTACGATGACGACAATGGCGTGGTCACCCGTTTTGATGCCGTCCATTGCGGCATTGCCGCCCAGACCCCGGCCGGGCTGATGGTGCCGGTGATCCGTCACGCCGAAAGCCGCGATCTGTGGGACCTGTCGACCGAGATCGCGCGTCTGGCGGCAGCGGCCAAATCGGGCAAGGCCAGCCGCGATGAGCTGACCGGCGGGACCATCACCATCACCAGCCTTGGCCCCCTTGGCGGGATCGTCACGACCCCGGTGATCAACCACCCGGAAGTCGCGATCATCGGCCCCAACAAGATCGTTGAGCGCCCCGTGGTCCAGAATGGCCAAGTCGTCATCCGCAAGATGATGAACCTGTCGTCGTCGTTCGATCACCGGGTGGTAGACGGCTATGACGCGGCGGACTTCATCCAGCGGGTCAAGGGTGCGCTGGAGAACCCCGCCAGCCTGTTTATCGCGTAACGCCCCGGAGGCGGCACCGGCCCCGTGCGGTCGGTGCCCCATACCGCCCTCTGAATTCAGAAAAGAACTCCGTTATGTCCCAATCTCACACCCCCACCGCCCTGACCGCCCAGGTGCTCGTCATCGGCGGCGGCCCCGGCGGCTATGTGGCGGCGATCCGCGCCGGTCAGCTCGGCCTTCAGACCGTGCTCGTCGAGGCCGACCGCCTCGGCGGCACCTGCCTGATCCGGGGCTGTATCCCGTCCAAGGCCATGATCCACGCCGCCGCCAAGTTTGAAACGGTCAAAAAAGCGGCCAGCGAGGCCGGGACCCTCGGCATTTTTGCCAGCGCGCCCCGGCTGGACCTCGCCCAGACCGTGGCCTGGAAAGACGGGATCGTCGATAAGCTCGACGGCGGCGTCGGCATGCTGCTGAAAAAGGCCAAGGTCACCGTCGTGAAGGGTTGGGCCCGTTTCAGCGATGCCAAGACCTGTGTGGTCCAGACGAAGGACGGGGAAACCCAGATCCGCGCGGACAACGTGATCCTGGCCAACGGCTCGGTGCCGGTCGAACTGCCGTTCCTGCCGTTTGGAGAGCGAGTGATTTCCTCGACTGAAGCCCTGTCTCTGTCCGAAGTGCCGCAACAGCTGGTGGTGGTCGGCGGTGGCTATATCGGGCTGGAACTCGGCATCGCCTATCGCAAGCTCGGGGCCGAGGTGACCATTGTTGAGGCCGGAGAGCGCATCTTGCCGCTCTATGACAAGGCCCTGACCGATCCGGTCAAAAAATGGCT
>JBKBWB010000094.1:0-7279 GCA_046289215.1 Asticcacaulis sp.
CCGCGACCTTCGGCGTGACAGGCCGACACTCTAACCAACTGAGCTACACCCGCGTACGGTGGATAATTACAGAAGCACGATCCTTGAAGGACGGCCACTTCGGGAGAAGTGGCGCGAGTGACGGGGCTCGAACCCGCGACCTTCGGCGTGACAGGCCGACACTCTAACCAACTGAGCTACACCCGCACTTCTGCCTTCGAGGCGTCCCCGCCCCGAAGAGAGGCTGGTGTTTAAGGGGCGCTCCAAATGAAGTCAAGCGCTTTTGAAAGCCGGTTGGGGATAAGTCCGCAGACGATCCGCACGAGAATTTCGATCGAAGCAACAGGCAAGGCGGGTTGATTCTTTCGCCTGAACCTTTGGTCGCGACAGGCCCCCCTGCGGGCTCATGACCATGGAAAAGTGCGTTTCCTTGGCCTCACCATGAATGAAAAGTCCTGTAAGGCGAAAATTCCTATATAGCCGCAAACGAGGGAACAGCACCGATTATAATGACCGCTTAAAGCGCATATAAAAGTATAGATCAAACGTTAGAATTTCACAGTCAGTGAATTTAGTCATAGTGATCGACATCATGCTTAATTGTAGGGCTTTCTGATTGGTTCGATTTCATTTGCAATTAGTTTATTTGAGTAAATTGGATTCGATATTTTGCAAATCTGGCCACGAGAGTCAGGATATATTAAAATCAAGAGAGTGACGTATACATTAATGAGAAGCGTTCGCAATTATAGTGCGGTTTTCTATCAAAAACGTTTGGGAAAACTGCCTTGTAAGGTTTGAAGCCAGCGACAGGTTGGTCTAGAACGCCGTGATTCCGCCGTCTTCCACTGGCGGGGCGAGGCCACCGATGAATGCGTTTCTGCTCGAATATCTGCCGGTCGTGATCTTTATCGGGATTGCGACGGTTCTGGGTCTGGGCTTCCTGATTGCGGCCCTGGTGATCGCACCGAAATCGCCGAACAGCGAAAAGCTGTCGGCCTATGAATGCGGGTTCAACGCCTTTGATGACGCGCGCCAGAAGTTCAATGTGCGCTTCTATCTGGTGTCGATCCTGTTCATTATCTTCGACCTTGAAATTGCCTTCCTGTTCCCTTGGGCTGTGTCGATGTTCGACCTGGCCAAGGGTGAGATGATCTTTGCGTTCTGGTCCATGATGGTGTTCCTGGGCGTATTGACGGTAGGCTTCATTTACGAATGGAATAAAGGGGCCCTGGAATGGGAGTAATCCTTCCTGCGGGTATGGCGGGCCGGTCAATGGTCGAAGGCTATGACCCGGCTCTGCACGACAAGTTTTTTGAACAGATCTCGGCCGAAGTCGGCGAGAAGGGCTTCATAACGGCGCCTCTAGACTCAGTCATCAACTGGGCTCGGACCGGCTCGCTGATGTGGATGACCTTTGGTCTGGCGTGCTGCGCTGTTGAGATGATGCAGGCGGCCATGCCGCGCTACGACATAGAGCGGTTCGGGATCGCCCCGCGCGCCAGCCCGCGTCAGTCGGATCTGATGATCGTCGCCGGTACCCTGACCAACAAGATGGCCCCGGCGCTGCGCAAGGTCTATGACCAGATGCCCGATCCGCGCTACGTCATCTCGATGGGCTCCTGCGCCAACGGCGGCGGCTATTATCACTATAGCTACTCTGTGGTGCGGGGCTGTGACCGGATCGTGCCGGTGGACGTCTATGTGCCCGGTTGCCCGCCGTCTGCCGAAGGGCTGCTCTACGGGTTGCTGCAACTGCAGAAAAAGATCCGCCGTACCGGCACCATCGAGCGCTAAGGGAGACGCTGCATGTCCGTTGAACGTCTTCAGGCGCTGTCGGAAAAAGCCATAGCCCAGTCGGGTGGGGCCATCGTCTCGGCTCGTATCGCCTTTGGTGAGCTGACCCTTGAGGCGCAGCGCGATCAGATCGTCTCGGTGCTGACCCTGCTGCGTGACGGCGCGGATTTCCGCTTCCAGCAGCTGATTGATCTGTGCGGCGCTGACTATCCCGACCGGGCCGAGCGCTTTGATGTGGTCTATCATCTCCTGTCCCTGACCCAGAACCTGCGGGTTCGGGTCCGCGTGACGACCGACGAAGTCCAGCCTGTGCCGACCGTTCGGGATGTCTATCCTAATGCCGATTGGTATGAGCGCGAAGCCTTTGACATGTACGGCATGACCTTTTCGGATCATCCGGACCTGCGTCGCCTGCTGACCGACTATGGCTTTACCGGCCATCCGCTGCGTAAGGATTTCCCAATGACTGGCTTCGTTGAGGTCCGCTGGGACGAGGCGCAAAAGCGGGTGGTGTATGAACCGGTCAAGCTGGTTCAGGAATTCCGTAAGTTTGATTTCTTGTCCCCCTGGGAAGGGGCCAGGTCTGTTCTTCCGGGAGATGAAAAAGCAACAGGGGGGTAAGTCATGTCCAAGGGTGTTCTCGGGGCAATCCGGTCTGCAACGGCGTTTTTCCTCGTAACCTTCTCGACGGCGTTTCTCTTTAGTATCGGGGTTCGGCTCACCGGCTGGTTCACCCAGACACCAAAGATTGCGCCAAACGAAATGCAGGGGATGGGCATTTCGATCATGCTGGGGGTGGCGGTTCTGGTGATTGGCGCAGGGATGCGTCGCCTGTCCGCCGCCGAGATGCAGGCAGCACTTCTGGGGGCTTCGGCCATCCTGCTGTCCATGCCGCTCTCCCTGGCTGTGATGACCAATTCTTGGGGCGTCTCGACCGCTGTGATGGCGGGCTTGGGGCTCCTGATGCTGGCTTTGGGTCTGGTGATCGCCTCAACGGCAAACCAGCCTAAGGACGGCGAATAACCGTTTTTGTGTAGCGAACGCTTTTTGAGGCAAGGGTCTTACGACAGATGGCCGCAGATGACCGCCCGCAGGCTGTGACTCCCGCCAAGGCGATGGACGATCAGAAGTTCACGATCAACTTCGGGCCCCAGCACCCGGCGGCGCACGGTGTGCTGCGTCTCGTGCTGGATCTGGACGGGGAAATCGTCGAGCGCGTCGATCCGCATATCGGCCTTCTGCATCGGGGTACCGAAAAACTGATGGAGGCTCGGACCTACCTTCAGAACGTGCCCTATTTCGACCGCCTCGATTACGTCGCCCCGATGAACCAGGAACACGCCTTCGTTCTGGCCATCGAAAAGCTTTTGGGTGTGACGCCGCCGATCCGTGCCCAGCTCATTCGCGTGCTGTTCTCGGAAATCGGCCGGATCCTGTCGCACCTGCTGAACGTGACGACCCAGGCCATGGACGTGGGGGCGCTGACGCCGCCGCTCTGGGGCTTTGAAGAGCGCGAAAAGCTGATGGTGTTCTATGAGCGCGCTTGCGGGGCGCGTTTGCATGCCAACTATTTCCGTCCGGGTGGTGTGCACCAAGACCTGACGCCGGAGCTGATCGAGGACATGGCCGCTTGGTGCCGCGCCTTCCCCAAGGTGCTCAAGGACATCGAAGCGCTGGTCACCGAAAACCGCATCTTCAAGCAGCGCAACGTCGATATTGGCGTGGTCTCAAAAGAGCAGGCCTTGGCCTGGGGCTTTACCGGTGTTCTGGTTCGTGGCTCGGGCGTGGCCTGGGATCTGCGCAAGAGCCAGCCCTATGAATGCTATGCCGATCTCGATTTCGATATCGTGGTTGGCAAGAACGGCGACTGCTGGGATCGTTACCTCTGCCGCATCGAAGAGATGAAGCAGTCGCTGCGCATCATGGAACAATGTCTGGACCGTCTGCGCAAAGAGCAGGGTCCGGTGCTGTTGACCGACAACAAGATCACGCCGCCGCGCCGCGCCGACATGAAGCGTTCGATGGAAGCGCTGATCCACCACTTCAAGCTCTATACCGAAGGCTTCAAAACCCCCGAGGGTGAGGTCTATGCGGCCGTTGAAGCGCCCAAAGGTGAGTTTGGCGTCTATCTGGTGTCGGATGGCTCTAATAAGCCGTACCGCTGCAAGATCCGCGCGCCTGGGTTTGCGCACCTTCAGGCGATGGACTGGATGAACCGTGGCCACCTGCTGGCCGACGTTTCGGCGATCTTGGGTTCGCTCGATATCGTGTTCGGGGAAATCGACCGATGAGCGCCTACCTTCAGGGCCCTGTCGGATTGCTCCTGACCGTGCTGATTGCACTGGGCGTGCTGGCCTTGTCCGTGGCGCTGCGCTTCCAGATCGGCAAGGCGGCTTGGCCCTATCACGTGGGCGGCAAGGACGGGTACCTTAAGGATCTGGTGATCGAGGTGATGACCTTCCTGCCCTTGTTGCTGGCGGCCATTGTCTTGCGCTTTACCGTTGAGAAAGGGCTGATTGTGCAGGGATCGCCCATGCTGCTGGGTTTGCTGGCTGTGGGTCTGGTGCTGATGCTGGGCGCGCGTCGTCTGCCGGTGGTGGATGCGGCCCGTAAGCGTGTGATCGAGGCCCGCACCAAGCGCTGGGATGCCTTTGCCGCCCAGTCGGGAGGCGAGGGATGAGTGCCGTGTCCACTCTCATGTCACCCGAGGCGATCGCCCAGGCCCAGTTGGAGGCCTACAACGCTCAAGATCTCGACGCGTTTGTGTCCTACTTTGCAGAAGACGTGACCGTCGCTGACCTGAATGCCGCGCCCAATCTCGAAGGCCTCGCTGCCTATCGGGACCGATATGCGGCCCTGTTTGCGCAATATCCACAGAACCGTGTCGTGTTGTTGGGTCGCATGGTTGTGGGATCCACGGTTATCGACCATGAACGCGTGTTCCGCGCGCCCGATGCCGAGCCGTTTGAGGTTGCGGCGATCTATTCTTTCTCTGGCGACAAGATCGCCCGTGTTCAATTCGTGAAGGCCTGATCGATGTCTGTACGCCGTCTCGCCAAGGATCAGCCCGCCAGCTTCAGCTTCAGCGCTGAAACGCTGGAAAAGGCCCATTGGTGGATCCAAAAGTACCCTGAGGCGCGCCGCGCGTCGGCGGTGATCCCGATCCTGTGGCTGGTGCAAAAACAAGAAGGCTGGGTCAGTGAGCCGGCGCTGCGCGCGATCGCAGAGCTGGTGGGCATGCCCTATATCCGCGTCTATGAGGTCGCGACCTTCTATACCATGTTCATGCTGGAGCCGGTCGGCTCGGCGGCCCTGATCCAGGTCTGTGGCACCAGCCCGTGCATGCTGCGTGGCTCGGACGCCCTGATGAAGGTCTGTAAGGAACAGATCGGCCCGAAGGATCATCTGTCCGACGACGGCAAGTTCACCTGGCAGGAGGTCGAGTGCCTTGGGGCCTGTGTCAACGCGCCCATGGCCCAGATCAACGACTACTATTACGAGGACCTTACGCCGGAAACCCTCGCGCAGATCATTGACGATTTCCGCAGCGGCAAAAAGCCGGAGCCAGGCTCTTACGGCGGGCGCAAGACCAGCGAGCCGCTCGGCGGCCCGACGACCCTGACCGATCCGTCGCTTTATGACGGCTCGGCAGCGCGTCCGATCAGCATCCCGAATGCGCCGGTTCCTGAGGCGGGCGCATGACCGAGACACCCCGTCCCACCGATGAGGCCTTTGCCTTGGCCTATAAGCTCAAGTACGCGAACACGCGTCTGGCGTCCTTGGCTTTGAACCTGACCGGGGCATTTCTGATCGTTGGGGGAACCGGTGGGGTGTTTCCAAGCTGGCTGAGTGGACCGGGGTATGCCTTGGTCGGTCTTGGCATAGGTCTTTTTATTTACGCGAATGTCCGCCGGGCGCGGTGGGCAAAGCAGTATCGTTCTGAAGGTTGATGTCCATGGCAGGGTTGCTCGAAGACAAGGACCGCATCTTTACCAACCTCTACGGCCTGCATGACTGGGGTCTGGAGGGCGCAAAGGCGCGCGGATGCTGGAACGGGACACAGGACATCCTGTCCTGCGGCCGCGAATGGATCATCACCAACGTCAAGAATTCGGGGCTGCGCGGGCGCGGCGGGGCCGGGTTCTCGACCGGGATGAAGTGGTCCTTCATGCCCAAGGAAGTGCGGGATCGTCCGCATTACCTTGTGGTCAATGCCGATGAGTCGGAACCGGGCACCTGTAAGGACCGGGAAATCATGCGCCACGATCCGCATTTGCTGATCGAAGGCTGTCTGATCGCCTCCTATGCCATCCAGGCCCACGCCTGTTACATCTATATTCGTGGCGAGTATGTCCGTGAGCGTGAAGTGCTCGAAGCGGCGATCAAACAGGCCTATGAGGCCAAGCTGATCGGCAAGGACAACATCCACGGCTATCCGTTCGACCTCTATGTCCACCATGGAGCCGGGGCCTATATCTGTGGCGAGGAAACCGCGCTGCTCGAAAGCCTTGAGGGCAAAAAGGGTCAGCCGCGTCTGAAGCCGCCGTTCCCCGCCGGGGCCGGGCTCTATGGCTGTCCGACCACGGTTAATAACGTCGAGAGCATCGCCGTGACCGGGACGATCCTGCGCCGGGGGGCCGAGTGGTTTGCCGGGTTCGGGCGTCCGAACAATGCCGGGACCAAGCTGTTCTGTATCTCGGGCCACGTTGAGCGTCCCTGTAACGTCGAAGAGGCCATGTCGATTCCGTTCCGCAAGCTGGTCGAGGACCACTGTGGCGGTATTCGCGGCGGCTGGGGCAATCTCAAGGCCGTGATCCCGGGCGGATCGTCAGTGCCGATGATCACGGCCGAACAGTGCGAAGACCTGCCGATGGACTTTGACGCCCTGCGCGCTCTGGGCTCGGGCCTCGGGACCGCGGCGGTGATCGTGATGGACAAGTCCACCGACGTGATCCGTGCCATTGCCCGTCTCAGCTACTTCTACAAGCATGAATCCTGCGGCCAATGCACGCCGTGCCGTGAAGGCACCGGCTGGATGTGGCGCGTCATGGAGCGCATGGTCAAGGGTGACGCCGATCCGGCGGAAATCGACATGCTGCTCGATGTGACCAAGCAGGTCGAAGGCCACACCATCTGTGCGCTCGGCGATGCGGCGGCCTGGCCGATTCAGGGTCTGATCCGGCACTTCCGTCACGAGATCGAAGATCGCATTCACCTCTATCGGAGCCGCAAGGGGAACGTCCCCGGCGCGGCCATTGCTGCGGAGTAAGCCCCAATGCCTAAGGCCAAGGTCAATGGCGTCGAGGTCGAGTTCGAACCTGGGATGACCGTACTTCAGGTCGCCGAACTGGCGGGCGAAGAAATCCCGCGCTTCTGCTATCATGAGCGCCTGTCGATTGCGGGCAACTGCCGCATGTGCCTCGTCGAGGTTAAGCCTGGACCGCCGAAGCCGCAGGCCTCGTGCGCACTTCCGGCCGCAGAAGGCCAAGAAATTTTCACCAAC
>JBKBWB010000095.1:0-7259 GCA_046289215.1 Asticcacaulis sp.
TATAGAGCATCCAGTGGGGCGGGATCCCGTCCCACATCGGCCCGTCCATCTTCATCATGCCGCCGCTGACGGTCTCGTTGGCCATGATCAGCGTATAGTCATCCATGCCCGGCATGGGCGTAGTGCCCCATCCCAGCACCGACTTGTAAAACGCCGCCGCGCTATCGGTGTCCGGCGTCGTCAGCTCATGCCAGTACCAGCTGCCGTGCGGCGCGGCCTTGCCCTCCGGCTCGGCCGGTTTGGGGTTATCGAGTGTGGCTGTCTCAGTCATGCTTGCGGGCCTCCCTCCCGTATCCGGATCCCTCGCCCGGTGGTGGAGGATAACGCCGGTCTTAAGGCGGGGGAAGGGGGGCTTTGGCGTTCCATTCGGTAGGGAGCGACGGTCAGCCATAGCCCCCATGCGTTGGGCGATTGAAATGTACAGGCGTCGCTTGGAATTTGCGCATTTCCCGTTATGGTTGGGGGCGTTGAGGGCGCGGCGATTTTAATTCGAACACATTTATTTGGTGAGGGCAGTATGCAATTGGGGGTGGAAGATGTCTTGCTGGTATTGGCTATATTTGTTGGGCCATTGTTAATTTCTTACGATTCAGACAAAAGTGCACTGAATATGTTGAGTGGAATAGTAGGTAAGCGCATCGGAAACTACGACCTTCGGGGTGAGATTGAGAAATTTTACTACAAAAATATAAGTATAATTCCAACCTTGATTATTTCATTTTCAGGCACGTGTGTATTTTTATTGTGGATTTATGATTTTGATATATTTTATGTTTATGCAGGATTAGTTTTTATTATTTTTTCTGTTATTATATATATTATTAATAGGTATTTGGTGTGGGAAAAAACTAAAATTAATTTTATTGGCCCGAGAAAAAGAGAGGATGTTTAAATTGGATTTGCTTCTGAGATCGGGAAATTTAAATTTAACGCATCAACAGGGATATTATAAGCAATGATAAGTTTAATTGTATTTTTAATGTTGTTTTTATCTGCTTGTTCTGAGGAATTTACAGATTTTCGTGGTGTTTATGGGGGCGAAAATTATGTAAACTGCAATGAATCCGGTTATTGCACTGTTTCTGGTTTTGTGGCCTATACAGAGGCTTTCCATGTAAAAACTGGAATGATAAACACAAGGGATGCGGGTTGTTATTTAATTTCACTGCCAGACAATAAGTTAAAAATGTTAAATAAAAATGGTTCATTCATGGAGCTAAAGGGTGAGTTATACGTTATTGCGGGTCCTGAAACACAAGATAGCGGAACTATTTATACTAAATTTGAAATTAAAGGACGAAGGGTTGGCTGGGGAATGTGTGAAAACAGAGTTGTATATGTAGAGTAATTGTCGAATTGATAATTGCGGCAACTGAATTATTTTGACATTTCTCTAAATTGATTTCTGGGATTGCGGTGACAGTGCGTTAAATTGACATTTGGACACCTCTCTGCAATTTAAAGCAAATGGCTCGTCTTGCGCGTTTTATAGTGCCCGACTTAGCACACCATATCACCCAGCGCGAAAATGGTCGGCAGCAGGTGTTTTTTTGTGACCCTGAATGCGAAGTTCGCCAAACGAGGGCCAAAGCCGAAGGCAATGGGGCAATAAGAGCACTGTCACCTTACGCGGCACCAGATTAGGCCGAAAGACAGACCCCCTCAACACCTCACCCGCCCTTGCGGCGGCGGGCGCGGAAGAAGTCGCGCAGCAGGGTGGCGCAATCGTCGGCGAGGACGCCGTGGCTGACCTCGGGCCGCCAGTGACAGGTCGGCTGGTCGAAATAGCGCGGCCCGTGCAGGATCGCGCCGCCCTTGGGATCGCTGGCTCCGAAAATCAGCCGTCCGATGCGGGCATGGCTGATGGCTCCGGCGCACATGGCACAAGGTTCAAGCGTCACATAGAGCCAAAGGCCGGTCAGGCGATAATTGCCCAAGGCGGTCCCGGCAGCGCGTAAAGCGAGGATTTCGGCGTGCGCCGAGGGGTCATGCAGGCCAATTGGTGCATTTCCGGCCTCGCTAACCACCTTTCCGCTTGACGGATCGATGACAACAGCCCCTATCGGGGCCTCCCCGCATTCAGCCGCCGCTTGCGCATTGTTAAGCGCCCGGCGCATATACTCTGGATCATGGCTCGACATCCCCGCGACAGCGACGCGACTTTCCGTCCGCGTCAAGCTGAAAAACCTGCCTTTGAGGGCAAAACGATGAAATCACCCCCCGGTCCGCGCGATCTGTCCCGTAAACCCGGCTCTAAGCCCTTTGGTGCGAAGCCGGGCGGGGCCAAGTCTTTTGGGACCAAGTCTTTTGGTGGCAAACCGGGCGGGTTTAAGTCGGGGGGCTCTAAGTTTGGGCGCGACCGGGACGAAAACGCCGCTCCGGCCTATGGCGACCGTTACCGCGCCCTGCAACGGGCCGAAGCCGAAGCGCAGGCGGGCGAACGCGGGGATGGGGAACGCGGCGAGCGCCCGTTCAGGGATAAGCCGGGCGGGGGCAAACCGTTCGGGGCTAAGCCCTTTGGCGCAAAACCCGGGGCCAAGCCGGGTGCGAAACCGGGTGCGAAATCTGGGGCTAAACCGGGTGCTGCTGCCGCCAACAGCGGGGAACGCATCGCCAAGGTGCTGGCCCGTGCCGGGATCGCCTCGCGCCGCGAAGTCGAACGCCTGATCGGCCTCGGCCAGATTGCCCTGAATGGCCGCATTCTCGATACGCCCGCCGTGCTGGTCTCGCCCGATGATATTCTAACCGTCGATGGCGAAGTGATCGGCGCACCCGAGGCCACCCGCGTATGGCGCTATCACAAGCCGGTCGGGTTGATGACCACTCACAAGGATCCCCAAGGGCGTCCGACGGTGTTTGAAAGCTTGCCGGATCATTTGCCGCGCGTGATTTCGGTCGGACGCCTAGACCTCAATTCCGAAGGCCTGCTGCTGCTGACCAACGACGGGGCCCTGACCCGGGCGTTAGAGCTGCCCTCGACCGGCTGGGTGCGCCGCTATCGCGCCCGGGCCTATGGCCATACGACCCAGGACAAGCTGGATACCCTCAAGAACGGGATCACGGTTGAGGGCGTCGTTTATGGCCCCATGGAGGCCAAGATTGACAAGGTCACCAATAAAGAGGGGGGCCGAGCCAACCTTTGGGTGACCGTTTCGATCACCGAGGGCAAGAACCGCGAAGTGCGTAAGGTGCTTGAAGCCATGGGGCTCAAGGTCAACCGCCTGATCCGCCTGTCCTATGGTCCGTTCCAGCTGGGGACCTTGGCCGAGGGCGAGGTCGAGGAAATCGGCCCGCGCGTGATCCATGAGCTGTTGGGCGAGATTGTCCATCCGCGTAGCCTGCCGCCGATTGACGGCAAGATCGCGCCTGTGCCGCGTTCGGCGGTGGGGCGGCGTCCGGGGGCTTCGGCCTTCAGCCGCTTTGTGCCGCGTACCGGCGGGGATCCCGCCAATCCGAACCATCCGGGCCGCACCTTCCGCAATCGGCCGCCATCAGACGCTGCCGACGGCGGCGCTGAGGTTTCCTCGGAGGCCGCGTCGCGTCCGCAGCGCCCCGCCTATGGCGAGGGCCGTCCGGAAGGCCGAAAACCCGCTTTCCAAAAGCCCGGCTTCAAAAAAGACGGATACCGCTCCGAAGGCCGCCCAGAGGGACGCCCAGAGGATCGTTTCGAGGGCCGCTCTGATGAGCGTCGCGGCGGCGGCCATGCCGGGCCGCGCAAACCCTATGGCGATAAGCCTGCCTATGGGGATCGGCCCCGCTCGGATCGGCCCAGAGACGATCGCCCCAGAGGGGATCGGCCTTATGGGGATCGCCCCAGAGATGGGGCCGGACGCGGTGAGCGGCTCGAAGGCCGTCCGTCGGAGTCGCGCTATGGCACCCGTACCGACCGCAATCGCGACGGCGGGGCCGGAGGCCGCTCGAAATTCGACCGCTTTGGCCCACGCGAGGCCAACCCGCGCCCACGCGATCTGAAGCCCTGGCAACAGGACGGCGAGGCCAATGCCCGCCCAAACCGTGATGAGCGCCCAAATCGCGAAGATCGGGGTCCGCGCACGGATCGTCCGCGCTCGGAGCGGCCCTATTCGGATCGCCCGCGTGAAGATCGTGGACCGCGCCCCGACCGGGGTGATCGTCCGCAGCGGGCCTTTACGCCGCGCGAAGATCGGGGGCCGCGCTCAGAGGGGCCGCGCCAAGATCGGGGTCCGCGTCCAGATCGCGGCGAGCGTCCGGCCTATGGCGACCGTCCGCAGCGGGCCTTTGCGCCCCGTGGTCCGCGTCCCGAGGGGGCCGAGCCTCGCTCTGAAGGCTTCAAGAAAAAGCCCGGCTGGGCCAAGGCCAAGCCCGATGCCCGCCCGGATGCCCGCAAGGGCGGTGCCCCCGGTGGCGGACGCTCTTTCGGTGCCAAGCCCGCTTTTAACAAGTCCGGATCCGGTCGCCCCACGGGGGGGCGCCCTGGCGGGGGTCGTCCCGGTGGGGGCCGTCCGGGGGGCGGGCGTTCGGGCCGCGACGACTAAGCCCATTAAGCTTAGACTGTTGATCCGCAGCATATCGTGATTATGTCCCCGGAACCGCTCTTGCCGCGCTAACCCCGGGGACCCTTCATGATCGCCCATCTGATTGACGCCAAACGCAAAGATCTGGGCGGCTTTGTCGTCGCCCGTAGCTTGCCCGTAGCCAATTGTCGCCACGTCGGGCCGTTCGTGTTTTTCGACGAAATGGGGCCTGCTGATTGGTCGCCGGGCTTTGACATCAGCCGCGATGTCCGTCCGCACCCGCACATTGGCCTGTCGACCCTGACCTATCTGTTTGACGGCGAGATCACCCACCGCGACAGTCTGGGGATTACCCAGCCGATCCAGCCGGGGGCGGTCAACTGGATGACCTCGGGGCGCGGCATTGTCCATTCAGAGCGGTTCGAGACCCTGCGTCAGCACGGGGGCCGCATTCACGGGATCCAGGTTTGGGTGGCGCTTCCGGACCATCTCGAAGCCTGTGATCCGGCGTTTGAACATACGCCTGCCTCAGCCTTGCCGCGCTATGAAGAGGCCGGGCTGTCGGCGACGCTTGTGGCGGGTTCCGCCTTTGGGGCCACATCGCCGGTTAAGGTCTCGTCGCCCTTGTTTTACGTGCACTGGGACCTCAAGGCCGGAGCGCGGTCTGCCTTGCCGGCGGAATATCCTGAGCGGGGGGCCTATGTGGTGTCCGGGTCGGTCACGGCGGGGGGGACGCGTCTGACCTCGGGCCAGATGGCGGTGTTCAATCCCGGCGAAACGATTGTTTTTGAAGCAGAAACCGATGCGCGCCTCATCCTGATTGGCGGTGAAAGTGTCGGGGATCGGGTCCTGTGGTGGAACTTTGTCGCTCGGGACCGTCAGACCATTCGCGAGGCTGCCGCCGATTGGGGAGCCCAAGGTGGGCCCTCTGGCCGCTTTGCTCTGCCCGAGCATGACCGCTCTGCCTTTATCCCGTTGCCGGAGGGAATTAACGCGCTCTGAGGGCTGGTAATTTCCACGAACGCCGTTCGATTCTCCGTTAAGAATTAAGTCCTTAACGACCCGTTTACACATTAGGTGGGAAAATACTGCCTAGCAAATCACGCGTGGTGATTTGAAACAGGTGGGGCAGTCGCGTCGTGGAGTCCATGCAATCGGGTGTGCAGCGGTTCGGTATGGGCCGCCTGATGGCTATTTTGGGGGTGGCTGCAGGTGTGGCCGCCGTCGCGGCTGCGATCATCCTCAATCTGGTCAACCAGCCTCAGGCCCTGCTTTATTCTAATCTGGATCTCAAAGAGGCCAACGAAATTACCGCCTCGTTGGACCAGCAGGGGATCAAGTACGAAGTGCGGGGCGATGGCTCGACCATCCTCGTCAATCGCGACGAGGTGGCGACGGCCCGACTGATGCTGTCGTCCAAGGGGCTGCCGACGTCTGGCTCCGTGGGCTACGAGCTGTTCGACGAGGCCCCGGCGCTCGGCCAGACCGAATTTGTCCAGAACCTCAACCAGCAACGGGCGCTCGAAGGGGAGCTGGCCCGCACGATCCGCTCGCTCAAGGGGCTGACCAGCGCCAGGGTGCACCTCGTGATGCCCAAGCGTGAGCTGTTCCAGGAAGAGGCGGCGGCCCCTACAGCCTCGGTGGTGGTTGGCTTGTCCGGCTCGGAGCTGACCGGCGACCAAATCCGCGCGATCCGTAACCTGGTGGCCAGTGCGGTGCCCAACCTCAAGCCGGACAATGTCACGCTGGTGGATGACAAGAACCGTCTGCTGGCTGCGGGCGGCGAGGGCGACACCGCCATGGGCGCGTCCTCCGAGCGCAAGAACGAAGTCGAAGAAGCCTTACGCAAGCGGGTCAAGGACATCGTCGAAGGCATTGTCGGCATTGGCAATGCGCGCGTGACGGTCACGGCGGAACTCGACACCAAGACGGTCACGCGCAAAGAAGAGCGCTTCGATCCCGATGGTCAGGTGGTGAGGTCGTCCCGGACCAGCGAGGCTTCGGACACCTCGACTGAGGGCAATGCGGACGGGGCGGCCACCGCCAATGCCAATATCCCCGAAGGTCAGGAGGCCGCTGGGGCGACCCCAATTGGCAGTCAGAGCGGTCAAAACGAAGAAGTCACGAATTTCGAGATTTCCAACACGGTCACGACCGAGGTTCAGGCCCCCGGTGCGATCAAGAAACTGGCCGTTGCGGTGGTCGTGGACGGCGTGACCACTCCGGCCACCGGCAATGCCCAGCCCGGCTACACCCCGCGTGCGGCCGAGGAAATGCAGCGCATCGAACAACTGGTTCAGGCGGCCATTGGTTTCGACCAAGAGCGAGGCGATGTGGTGTCCGTGGCCAATGTCCGTTTCAACCGCGATGTGGGGGCGATTGGCGGGACCAACGCCGGGGCACCGCTGATGGATTTCACCAAGAATGACATCATGCGGGCAGTCGAGATTGGCGTTCTTTTGATCGTCGCCATTTTGATCATCTTGTTTGTCGCCCGTCCGCTGCTGAAAGCGGCCGGCGGTGGGGCGGGCGGAAATAGTCCGCTTGCCAATGCCATGGGGGCCGCTGCCGCAGGAAATCCGGCTCTGGCCATCGCGGGTATTTCGGGTGGTGCGCCGGGGCAATTGGCTTTGCCGGGTGTCGAAGGCGGAGCGTCGATGCCCATCCTGAGCCCCGTCGAGGAACGGATCGACATGGCCCGTATCGAAGGTCAGGTGAAGGCGTCGTCCGTTAAGAAAGTATCCGAGTTTGTGGAGCGCCACCCGG
>JBKBWB010000096.1:0-981 GCA_046289215.1 Asticcacaulis sp.
GGCCCGGCGTTTGTCCGAGTCCGGCCCCGTTTGGCGGCACGGTCACTTAGGCGTGTTCACTTCACGACAAGGTGAGAGGCACGTGGCCGCTAAACTGTCCTAAGACTACGCTATGCAGATTGTTCGCTCTCTCTTTGCCCTGCCTGCGCTGATCCTCGCCCTTGTGGCTGGGGCAGATTCGGCCCTGTCCGCTCAGGCGGGGAATACCAATGCGCCGGGCCGAGCTTTACGGGGCGAGACCGTGGTCGTTGAGCTGTTCACGGCCCAGGGGTGTGATGCCTGTCCGGCGGCCAATGATCTGGTGACCGAACTGGCGGAAAACCCGGACGTGATTACCCTGACCTATGCCGTAGATTACTGGGACTATCTGGGCTGGGCCGATACCTATGCCAAGCCTGAGTTTTCCCAGCGTCAGCAGGCCTATACGGCGTGGTTGAAGCTGCGCGATGTCTATACGCCGCAGGTCATTATTGATGGGCGGGTGCAGCTGTCCGGCACCAAGCGCGATGATGTGACGGATGCGGTCCAAAAGGCCCTGTCCACGCGCGATTATCCGCCGGATATCCAATTTATCAGCGGTAACCGGGTCCTGATTGGTTCCAGTCAGCGATTGGTGGGCCGTGCGGATGTTCTGCTCGTGCGCTATGACCCCGACGTAAATGAAGTGGCGGTCAAGCGCGGTGACAATAAGGGCCTGACGCTGAGCCAGCCGAACATGGTCCGTGACGTGGTCCGGGTCGGAACCTGGACCGGACGTCCGGTACGTCTGTCTTTGCCAGCGGATGGCCCGCGCCATGCCGGTCTTAAGGCCGTGGTGCTAATCCAGTCGCAAAAAACAGGCCGAATTATAGGCGCGGCCCGGCGCTAGGCCTAGGCTTCCTCGTCGAAGCGGTTTTGAACCAAGACGGTCAGAGCCTCGACGGCCGCTTCCGCGTCTGTGCCTTCCGCCTCAATCGTGATCGAGCTGCCAATCGCGGCACC
>JBKBWB010000096.1:991-7245 GCA_046289215.1 Asticcacaulis sp.
GCCCATGATCGAGCGGGCATCCACGCGTGCGCCATCGGGCGAATCGACCCGGCTGACCCGGATTTCAGACTCAAAGGCAGAGGCGGTCTTAACAAACTTGGCCGAGGCCCGGGCATGAAGGCCACGCTGATTACAGATTTCCAGCGTCCGCGTCAGTGACATGTCCCGTATCCTCCGCCCCGTGGTCAGCTTTCTCCCGACAGGACGTAGGAGGCGACCGATATATATTTTCGTCCGGCTTCCTGAGCATGCGCAACACACACCGCGAGCGGTTCGCGTTGGCGCAAGCTGGCCAGTTTGATCAACATAGGCAGATTGAGCCCGGCGACAACCTCTGCCTTGGTCTGATCCATCACGGAAATGGCCAGATTCGACGGCGTGCCGCCGAACATGTCGGTCAGCAAGATTGCGCCTTTTCCCGTATCCACGCTTTGGGTGGCGTCAAGTATGTCTTGGCGCCGTTGCGCCATGTCATCGTCCGGTCCGATGCAGATAGCCACCACAGACGCCTGTGGTCCCACCACATGCTCCATGGCGGAAACAAACTCGGCCGCCAGCCCCCCGTGGGTGACGATTACCAGACCGATCATGCACGCCTCATTGCTACGGGCGCTGCGAACCAGCCGTGTGCAGCGCGAACCCTCTTCATAGGACGAAATGCGGTCCGCTCCAAGACGGGTTCATGACGCAATCGAGTGCGCGTTGCAATTTAGCCAAGGCAGACGACTCTGTCGGCACCAGACGCAGGCAAGGCAGATGGGTCCCCAAAAGCGACAGACGTTCCGGATCGGGGAGGCGTTCGGGGGGGGCAGACTGGGCCTTGATGGCCAGATGCAATGGGGTAAAGGCGCGGGCAGGCTCGCGGACGATACCAAGGCCGCGGACTTCAATCATATCCCGGGTCCTATCCGGAGCGGCTGCAAACAGGGTCTGGCCCGAAGTCCAAAGACGGCTGTAATCATCGGCCACAAGCCGAAAACCGACATCCAAGGCTCGAAGCGCTAAATCCGATTTGCCCACACCGCTGTCGCCAAAGATCAATACCCCGCACCAACCTCGGGGCGTAAACAGACTAAGACTTGTGGCATGGACAATCATGGCGGGGCTTACACGAACTCAGGACGGCTTTAGGACGTTGGGCGCGGCTTCAGCGAAATCGTAAAACACGCCCCGGTCACGGCTCCATCCGAAGCCAGCCGGTTTTCCGCCCAAACACGTCCCCCATGAGCCTCTACAATCTGACGGACAATCGCAAGCCCCAGTCCCGAATTGGTGCCAAAGGCGGTCCCTTTCGGGCGAGAGGTGTAAAAGCGTTCAAAAATGGTCTCAAGATTGTCGGGGGGGATGCCAGGTCCCTCATCGATGACCCGGACCCGGATGTCCGGGTCTGGGGCTTCGACCAATTCAATGTCGACATCAACCCAGCGGCCTGGCGGGGAAAAGGAGCGGGCATTATCGAGAAGATTGCGAAATACCTGACCCAGAGGCCCTTCCTGACCATTGACGATCACGGGGACGGGTGGGGCCGAAAGCCGCACGGCCACCCGGCCCTCCTCAGGGCTATCCGGATAGAGACTGGCAATATCGGTCAAGAGTCGTGTCAGATCCACGGCTTGGGGGGCATCACGCGACAACTCTGCGTCTAAGCGCGAGGCGTTGGAAATGTCCGTGATCAGTCGGTCAAGGCGCAAGACATCCGCTCGCAGAACGGCCGTCAGCTTGGCCTTGGCCTTGTCATCCGACACAATGCCAAGAGTATCAACCGCCGAACGGATCGAGGTCAGGGGGTTCTTGATTTCATGCGAGACGTCGGCGGCAAAGCGCTCGATCGCGTCCATTCTTCGCGACAAGGTCGCGGTCATGCTTTCCAAAGATCGCGCCAGATTGCCGATTTCATCCTGTCGCGCTTCAAGGTCGGGCAGCGAGATGGCCCGCGCCCGCGACAGCTTGACCCGGTTGGCGGCATAAGAAAGACGCAAGATCGGAAGGGTCACAAACCGATTGAGCAGCAGGGACGACACAATCGTCACCATCAGCGCGACCAAGACGAAAGGGATCATGGCCATGCGTTGCGCCTGGACGATGGCGTCAACATCGCCGCCTTCAAGGGTCAGGACACCGAGGACTGTTCGTACCCGCTTGATCGGGATGCTGACGGACACAACCCGCTCACCGGTTTCCGTGTCCCGGACCGATGTGGCGCGACGACCTTCCAGGGCTTCAAACACTTCTGCCTGTAGCGCGTCGCGCGCTTTTTCCTGAAGGCGAAGGTCCCGTGCGGCGTTTCGTTTTGGCGCGGGTTCATCTGGTTTGCGCGCAGGGGGCAAAAGTTGGACGTCCACATTTTCAGACACCACATAGCTGTCTGCCAGGAGCGTCCCTTCAGCATCATAGAGTCGGGCGCGCTGCCCCTTTGGGATGAACCGGGACAGGACGACTGTGGCCCCGGCCTCCATTTGCGGAATAGGATCGCCACGCGTGGCCACTTCGGCCAGTACCTCAGCCATCAGTTCTGCCTGGGAGGCCAAGGACTCCTTACGATTATCAATCAGTCCCTGTCGGAACTCATTGAGCACCATGGCCCCGGTAATCAGTACGATCAAGCTCAGCAAATTCAGGCCAAGAATCAGCCTTCCGAGGCGAGAACTACCCCAGATCTTGGCCAGTATAGCCTTAAAAGCTCGACTGAGGCGGCTCAAGAGCTCAGCTTTCGCGATAGCGATAGCCTACGCCATAGAGAGTTTCGATGGCGTCGAAGGTGTCATCTACCACGCGGAATTTCTTGCGCATGCGCTTGACGTGGCTGTCGATGGTCCGATCGTCGACATAGACTTGATCGTCATAGGCGGCGTCCATCAGGTTATCGCGGCTTTTAACAAAGCCTGGACGCTGGGCCAGGGCATGCAGAAGCAGGAATTCCGTGACGGTCAGACGGACCAGCTTGTTATCCCACAGGCATTCATGGCGGGCCGGATCCAGCGTCAACTTACCGCGCTTCATGATCTTGCCGCTCTCAGACCCTTCGGTCTCGGGCTCGTTTGTGGTGATCCCCGAACGGCGCAGAATGGCTTTGATCCGTTCGAGCAGAAGACGCTGGGAAAACGGCTTGTGCATATAATCGTCGGCACCGAGATTAAAGCCCAGAAGCTCGTCGATTTCGTCGTCTTTGGACGTCAAAATTATGATCGGCAGGCTCGATGTGCCCCGGATCCGGCGCAGGACTTCCATGCCGTCCATACGGGGCATTTTCACATCAAGGATAGCCAGATCCGGTGGATCGCTTTCAAGGGCTGCCAGGCCAGAAGCCCCATCGTAATAGGCGGTCACCGTATGCCCGGCGGATTCCAGGGTAAGGGACACAGAGGTCACAATGTTTTCGTCGTCATCGACAAGCGTAATCTTGGCCATGGATACTCCCGTTCTCCTTTGCCCCTAGCGCTGAAATGGGACGTCTTTCGGGCCAATTTCAGACTTCAACGCGGCCTTAAGAGGATTGCGCTAAACCTGTCTGCTGGTATGGCCCGGATTACGGCGAAACGAAAGGCCTTCTGCTTCAGACAGTTCAGGTGGCCTTGTCGGGGCGATTTGTGTCGGGAATGGGATCGGGATCCAGAATGAGTGATCTGACGCATTACGAAGTCTTCTTTCGCAAGACCGCGAAATCGGCCTGGACTTTGGATATGGCCAGCGAAGACAGGGGCCTTGCTGTTGAGCATGCCGAGGAGCTTTTCTCGCGTGGGAATGTCGTCGGCGTCAAAGTCTATAAAGAAACAATGGATGACTCGACCGGTGAATACCGTAGCGTCAGCATCCTTAGCAAAGGTGCCGCTGAGGATCACAAAAAGAAGGGCAAAGAAGTCGGAAAAGTCGTCGCTTTTTGTGGCTCGCCTCAAGATCTTTATACTGCCGTTTCCAGAGAAACTATTGCAAGATTACTCGACGAATGGTTCAAGCGTAATGGCGTGACGCCATTTGAGCTTTTACACAGGCCAGATTTGGTCGAAAGACTTGAAGCTTCAGGCACCGAGATCCAGCACGCGCTGCAAAAGCTGTCGATTCCGGAGGCCCAGGAAACCGGCAAGCCGGTCCATGAGCTGATTCGTCGTTGGCGTGATTTGGCCGACCGGGCGTGTGAACGCGTGATCCGCGACGGGCGGAAGAAGCTTTTCCCGAGCACAAACGCAGAGCAGTTTAAGGACACGGTCGCGTCACTGAACGACAATCCGGATCGAGCTTATCTTTTGGGGGGAGCCATTGCGGCTTATCTTGGCGAAGAGTCTCGTCAATCGAAGCTGGACCGTTTGCTAGACCTTTTGGATGCCGCCCCAACCGAGCCGGATCAACGCAAGTGGGTCGTGGATTTGATTGAACAGCCGATCATAGAGCTGTTCAGCTATCAAGGTTCCATTGCGGAGATTGTTGCATCTGACCCTGAGCCCGGGGCTATGCTGAATGCCTTGACGCGTCTGGCAGCCAGCGAAGAGATCCGGACCCTCGTTAAGCTTGAGCCCAGAATTGGGGGGTATCTGCCCACCCTGAACCGGACTTGCGACCGTTTGTCTTTGGCCATTGAGGCGGGCCAATTTCCAAGACTGTCCAAGGCGATTATCAAGCGCATTCTCAAAGAATTGAACGGACCCAAGCGGTTAAGGCCTCATGATCCCGAGGCTGAAATTGAGACCTTGCGGGTGCTCGCCATGGTGTTGTCAGCCATCTCGACCAAGCACGGCATCGTCGACGATGTCTCGCGGGCCTTTATCGATCGCTCAAAAACACTTGTTTCGGCGGATTTTGTCCAGAGCCTTATTGATGGTCGAAAGCAGTCACTCGATGAGGTGCAGAGTCTGATCTGGCTATGCGAAAACGTGGCCGGAGGAGCGAACAAGCGACAGGCGGCCCGGTGGCTAACCTCTTCGATCAGCGCCACCCGGTTTGAGCGCGAGATACGTTCATCGGATGAGAAGCCGCTGATCAAGCTCGCGACACTGGCCAAACTTCAAAAACGCGTCCGCCGGATCGACCTTCAGCAACGCGACATCGACGAAATATCCGGCCGACTAGGGCTGATTGGCCAATGGATTGAAGAGGATACGGGGATCGTGACTCAGGTTCTACGCTCCAATGCCCCTCCAGCCCAAAAACTGTTGGTGCTGATGCGCATGGCGGCGGGCGAAGCGGCCCCTCTCGGTCCAATTAGCGAACGGGTCAGGCCCGAGGCGATGAAGTTGTTGCGTCATCCTCAGATGCGCGAGGCCTTGGGTCAGGCGCCTCAGGTCGCAGGCGAAATCAAAGGCTTGATGGCGCAGCTGATTCCCGGGACGGCCAGTTCTGCGGCTTAACTGGGGCGGGTTTGCGCCTGTTGAAGCCAAAGTCGCGCAGTTTCCAAATGAAGCCGCTCTACCATTTCCCCATTGAGGGCAATGGCGCCCGACCGGGCATTGCCTGGATCGTCAAAAGCGGCCACGACGGCTCGCGCCCAGCTGAGTTCGTTCGCATCAGGGCTGAAGACTGCTGTGGCGGGATCGATCTGGGCCGGGTGGATCAGGCTTTTCCCATCAAATCCTAGCGTTCTGCCTTGCTGGCATTCTGCCAGAAACCCATCTGTGTCCTGAAAGGCGTTATAGACCCCATCGAGGGCACAGAGGCCAAAAGCGCGAGCGGTCAGGACGATCCGTGACAGGGCATAATGGAGTGGTGCACGGTCCGCTCCGGGCTTGCAGCGTAAGGTGCGCGCCAGGTCATTAGTGCCTGCAATCAGGCCGCGCAGGCCGAGGGTTCGGGACGCCTCACCCAGGGCGTCGAGGCGGGTCACGCCCAGCGGCGTTTCAATCAGCCCCCAGATCGGCCGTCCGCCGCCCGATTGACCCGGGCAAACCCGATCCAGGTCGTGCCGTGCGCGCTCAAGCTCGGCCACGCTTTCCAGCTTGGGCAAGACGATGAGCGCGGGCTTGTGTGGAGGGCTGAGGCGACTCAGGGCTTCCAGATCTTCTCCATAGGCAGCCGTGCCGACCCCATTCAGCCGAATCCCGATCGCCGCCTGGAACGACAGGGATTGCAAGGCCTCGATCAAGGAAAGACGGGCACCCGGTTTGGCGTCCGGGGCGACCGCATCTTCGAGATCAAACACCAGAAGGTCCGGCGACAGCCCTGCCGCCTTTTGCACGGCCCGGGGTTTATCGGCGGGCACAAACAGCAAGGTGCGGACAAAAGTAGGGGTCATCGCAGAAGATACTCCCGTTCCAGGTCATAGACAT
>JBKBWB010000097.1:0-7138 GCA_046289215.1 Asticcacaulis sp.
CGGAGGAAACTCCGGCCCTTTTTGCGTTTCTTATGTCGGGTTCGAGGCGACGAGCGGGTTAAGCCGTATGCCGAAAAGTCACTGGTAAGATCGCACAGCGTCTTTTGGCTCAAGGGGCCTTAAACCTAAATGCAGCAGGGGCTCAGGATGTCCTCAAGGCATGGGGTGCCCCGTGACCGGATCGCGTGGCCGTGGGTTAAAATCCTTGCCGATAAAAACAGTCACATCGCGGGTCCGTTTGGGATCAAGCCGCACCTGTCGTTGGCCGAGCGCGCTGTGGCGGTTAAAGTCCCGGCGAAACTCCTCTGTAAACGTCGGCACAAGACTGACCGCCAGCACGCGCGTTCCCTGTTCGGGGGTCAGGGGATGTTGGTGCTCAGGTTGGCTCTGGGGGCTGGCTTCACGCACCCAGGCCTTCAAGGGAGGCAACGAGATGTCCTTCCACTGATCTCGGCCGTAATAGGCCATGGCATTGAACAAAAACCGATCGTCCACCGCTATGGCGCTGAGGTTCGGCTGTTGCCGGGCTTCGGCCAGGATCGTCTGCGTCAAGGCCGCCCAACCGCGCACTCGCTTTAGGCTGTTATCCAGCCCGAGCGGCGTCGCGAGCGATGGTGCAAAGAGAATCGATAGCACCAGTAATGCCAGCGCGCCGTGAAGACAGGCCAGAGCGGCAAGCCATAACTGGACGCGTTCCGAACGGATCCATAGGCAGGCAACCCATAGGCTAGCTCCAAGATAAGCGGTTGCAGCCCAATTGGCATGGGCGCGCGACAGAAACGCCTGGATCGACACCAGCAAAAGCGGCAGCAGGCAAAGCCCCGCGACCAGCCAAAGTCCGTGGGAGGGGCGCAACTCAGACCTTGCTGTTTTGGTCAGACTCAGGCCCGCCAAAACAAGACCCGCCATGGCCACGGGCCCAAAGACACCCACTTGCCCCCCCCAGAAGCGCAAGAGCGACAAGGGGTTGCCTAACTTGCTCGGGTCCCAGGCGGCATTGTCGGCGGTGTGGGAGACGGTCTGAAAGCCGTGGGTGGCGTTCCAGATCAGGTTAGGGCTGATGACCAGGGCAAATACGCCCAGGCAGAGCATGAGGCCCACAGGCGTCCAGCGCTGGCGTGCCGAGGGCACCAATACGCTGTGGGCAACAAATCCGCCGGCAAAATAAAGGGCTGCGTACTTGCTCAGAAAGGCCATTCCAAGCGCCAGCCCCAGACCCGCAAACAGAGCGGGATGTGTTGGGTGGGTGGGCATGTCGTTATCTTGCTCAAGCCTTGCCTCGCTGATGCGGACATAAAGCCAGAGGCTGACCGACAGTGCCGCAAGGAGGGGCGCATCGGTGCTGAGGGCAAAGGACGATAATTGGACAGCCGGCATCAGGCTGTAGATCAAACCCGCTATCAGCCCGATCCGCATCCCGTTACGCGCTCCGCCCAGAGCTCGGCCCGTCGCATACAGCGCCATGGCTGTGATCATATGGAGGAGCGGGCCGCTAAGACGCACCCAAGCCTCGCCGTTGCCTCCGATGGCTGTTGTTGCCGCGATCAACCAGGCGATCATGGGCGGCTTGGAATAATAGCCAAAATCCAGCGTGCGCGACCACAGCCAGTACTGGGCCTCGTCCGGATAAAGTTCGAGCGGCGTCACAAACAGGGCACCGATCCGCACCATTGTCAGGATCCCAAGCGCGACAAGCGCCCAACGCACAAGCGTCTTATCCCCAATATATGGCCCGATGCTCGGACGGGGAGCGGCAAGCGAGGCAGACGTCATGGGGTTCTCTGTGGGGATCGGAAGGGAGAAAACGCCATAGCACAGACCACGCGGACTTGGCCAAACGCAAGTTTCAGACGCCGCACAGGCGGAATAGCGGCCCGAATCAGGCCTAAAGGCGTTTTGAGGACAGGGCTAAAAAAAACCTTAATCCAAAATGGGTTCACAACATTTAGTAGGGGGGTAAGTCTGCCCCACAAGTCGGGCCGAAATTATGTATCTTTAAAGCCACGCCTCTGTGCTGCGATGCGGTGCGTCATAAAACCTTTACAATCTTGTCATGGAAAAGTGGTTCACGCTCCGTATCAAACGCCATCTTTGACGGTTCCCTTAGGATCCGTCTTCATCCGGAGAGGGGATACTCCATGTCTATGAAAAAGTCCGTGATCATGGCCGGTACGGCTCTGATCGGTCTGCTCGCCGCCACCAATGTGTTCGCGCAGTCGACCTCGACCCAGACCGTTGAAGAAGTGGTCGTCAAGGGCAACCGCAAGGCCGCTGGCGTTCTCGACCGCGAAACTGGTCCGAAGACCAAGGAAAGCCTCGGTCAGGACGTGATCTCGCTGGCCCCGGCCGGTCAGACGATCGCCCAGACCCTGAACGTCATCCCGGGCGTGAACTTCACCAGCAACGATCCGTTCGGCTCGTCGGGTGGGGAAATCTTCATCCGCGGTCTCGACAACTCGCGTATCTCGTTGACCTTCGACGGCGTGCAGCTGAACGACGCCGGTAACTATGCCATCTACACCAACCAGCAGCTCGATCCGGAACTGATCGCGCGCGCTTCGGTGTCGACCGGCGCGACTGACGTTGACTCGATGACCGCTTCGGCCACCGGCGGGACCGTCAACTACACCACCCGCCGCGCCAGCGACGACTTCGGTGTGACCACCAACCTGTCGGTCGGTGACTTCAAGTTCCGTCGTGGCATGATCGAACTCGACACCGGCAAGGTCGGCCCGCTCGGCACCAAAGCATTCGTGGCCTACTCCTACACCACGGCCAACACCTTCACCAAAGAGCCGTCGAACATCGACGGGGCTGACCTCGAGAAGAAACAAGTCAACTTCTCGGTTGAACAAGACTTTGACGGCGGCTCGTTCATGCGCCTGATGGGCCATTACAACGAAAACCGTAACCGCTTCATCTTTGGTCAGTCTCAAGCCAACTTTGACCGTTTCGGCAAGTTCTACAACAGCGCTGGCCGTGCCAACGTCAACCCGTCGAACACGGGCAACCTGCGCTTCCAGTCGAAGTGGAACCTCAGCGAGCAGCTGACGGTCACGGCCGACGCCTCGTTCCAGTATGTGCTGGCCAATGGCGGCGGCACGGGGTCTGCCAACGAAGTGACTGGTCAAGTCGGTTCATACCGTAACGCCAACTTCAAGGGCGTGGACATCAACAAGGACGGCGACGCACTCGACACCAGCGTCACCATCTATAACCCGAACACCACCCACACGGATCGTCTGGGCTTCTACGGTTCGGCCATCTATCGCTTCAACCCGAACCACACCCTGCGTTTCAACGCCTCGTTCGACCGCGCTCGCACCACCCAGACCGGTGACGGTACGCTGGTCAATGCTAACGGCACCCCGATTGACGTGTTCGGCGCCAAGGAAGAAACCGGCCTGGGCCTCAAGGGCAAGGACGGCACCAACTATCTGCGTCGTAACCGCTTCTCGAAAGCTGACGTCGATGTCTTCTCGGCGGAATACCGTGGTCGCTTCTTCGACGAAGCCCTGTTCCTGTCGCTGGGTGTTCGCAGCCAGAAGATGGAACGCTTCCTGAGCCAGCGCTGCTACTCGCCGGTCAACGGCACGGGGTCGTTCAACCCGTTCTGCACCACCGAAGCACCGAAGGCTGTCAATGCTGACGGTACCGTGACCTTCACCGAGCAGTCGGGTAACTTCATCCGTCCGTACAACACCAAGGTCTCGTTCAAGAAAGTACTGCCGAGCGTGGGTGCAACCCTGCGCGTGACCGACGACGTTCAGGTCTATGCCAGCTACTCGGAAAACCTCTCTTCGCCGCGGACCGACAACTACTATGCGGCTCTGCTGGTGAACGGAAAAATCACCCCGGCCAATCCGAAACCGGAAACCTCGAAGAACTTCGAAGGTGGCCTGCGTTACTCGGCCTCGAACCTGAACGCCAGCGTCGGTATCTGGGCCAAGGACTATCAGGACCGGATCGTGTCGTCCTATGACGCCGCTACCGATACCTTCTTCGACCGTAACGTCGGCAAGGTCGAGATGCGCGGATGGGAAGCCAACTTCGGCTACAAGCCGGTTGACACCCTGTCGCTCTACGGCTCGGTCACCTACACCTCGACCGAAGTGAAGAGCAATCTGCTCAACGGCGAAGTGGCGACGGCTCTGGGCACCGACAAGGTCGGCGACCTTCTGTTCATCCCGACCGCCGGCAAGAGCCTAGTGGAAGTGCCGGAATGGATGTTCACCTACGGCGGGACCTACACCATCAACGACGACCTGACCCTGTCGCTGCAAGGCAAGTACGTCGGTGACCGCTTCGTCTCGGACGTGAACGACGCCAAGTCGGCCGCCTACAGCACCTGGGACGCCACCCTGCGTTACGACCTCGACCAGTTCGGGTTCGTCAAGAAGGGTTCGTTCCTGCAGCTGAACGTGATCAACCTGTTCGACGAGTACTACTACGGTAACCTCGGCACCGTGAACGCTACACAGCAAGTCAACACGGCGAGCGGCACCCGTATCGTTGCTGCCGGCACGCCGAACTTCAACGTCGGGGCTCCGCGCACCTTCATGCTGACCCTGCGTACCAAGTTCTAAGACCTGACCCATCGGGTCTGAACGCGAAAGGCGGTCCGGGAACGGGCCGCCTTTTTGTTTGTCTGGACGGTCCCGGTGGCGTGTCGCTTGACCTTGGGGTCCCGAGGCCTTACCCCACAGTCGCATTTTACCCCCAGAAGGAGTCTGTCTTGACCCGTCTTGTTCCGGCTGAATGGGCCCCGCACGCGGCGCTCTGGATAGGTTTTCCGAGCCATGCTGACCTGTGGCAAGAGGATCTCGATCCGGCCCAGGATGAGGTGGCGGCCCTGATCCGCGCCCTGGCGGCGGGGGGCACCTTGGTCAAGGTTTTGGTGATGGGCGAGGATGCCCTGGCGGCGGCTCAGGTCCGGCTCGCCGATGTGGCCGGGGTCGAGTTCGTGGCCGGCCGGTTTGGCGACATCTGGCTGCGCGACACCGGGCCGATCTATGTCCGCGCCGACGACGGCGGACTGGTGGCCGTGGGCTTTACCCCCAACGGCTGGGGCGGCAAGTATGATCTTCCGTATGATGACGAAGTGGCGGCCCAGATCGCCACCAACGGGGCGCATAGGCTCGATGCGCAATCCACCATCCTCGAAGGCGGGGCGCTGGAGCACGACGGGCTGGGTACGATCCTGACCACGCGCCAGTGTCTGCTCAATCCCAACCGCAACCCCGGCTGGACCGAAGCCGAGGCCGAAGCGGTGCTCGCGCGCACCCTTGGGGCCAAAAAGGTGATCTGGCTCGATGACGGCCTCGTCAACGACCACACCGACGGTCATATCGATAATCTGGCCCGTTTTGTCGCCCCCGGCGTGGTGGCCTGTCCGGTGGCCTGGGGTCTCGATGATCCGAACACAGAGATTTACGACGCCACAGCGCGCGCTCTGGCGGCGGCTACCGATGCCCGGGGCGAACCGCTCAAGGTCGTGCGCATCCCCTCGCCGGGGCGGATGGAAAACGAAGACGGCGATGTCATTCCCGCCTCGCACATGAACTTTATCATCAGCAATGGCGTGGTGGCAGTGCCGACCTATGGCACGGCGTCGGCGGATCTGGCGGTCGAGGCCGTGCGCGCCCTGTTCCCCCAGCACACCGTGATCGGCCTGCCGTCCGGGGCGATCCTGACCGGCGGCGGCTCGTTCCACTGCATCACCCAGCAAGTCCCGGCCGTCTCGGCCTGATCTGATCCGGAGCTGATTACATGACCCGTTCTGTCACGGTTGCCGCCCTCCAGACCGCCTATGGTCCGGACATGGCCGACAATATTGCCCGGACCGAAGCCCTGGTCCGCGAAGCTGCCGGTCGCGGGGCCCAGGTGATCCTGCCGTCCGAGCTGTTCCAGGGGCCCTATTTCTGTGTCAGCCAGGAAGAGCACTGGTTCCTCACCGCCTATCCCTGGCGTGAGCACCCGTGCGTGATCGCCATGGCCGATCTGGCGCGCGAACTGGGGGTGGTGATCCCGGTTTCGATCTTTGAGCGCGAGGGGCCGCACTATTTCAATTCGCTCGTCATGATCGATGCCGATGGCTCGGCGCTGGGCGTCTATCGCAAGAGTCATATCCCCGATGGTCCGGGCTATCAGGAAAAATACTATTTCCGTCCGGGGGATACCGGGTTTCGGGTGTGGGACACCCGTTTTGCCCGCGTCGGTGTCGGCATCTGCTGGGACCAATGGTACCCTGAATGCGCCCGCGCCATGGCCTTGATGGGGGCCGAGGTGCTGATGTACCCGACCGCCATCGGGTCCGAACCCCACGACACCAGCCTCGATACTGCCGCCCCCTGGCAGCGGGTGATGCAAGGCCATGCCGTGGCCAATGTCATCCCGGTGGTCGGGGCCAACCGCATCGGCCACGAACAGGTCACGGCTGCGGGCCAGACCTTCTATGGCCACAGCTTCATTGCCAACCATCGCGGGGATCTGGTCGAGCACTTTGGCCGGGACGAGACCGGGGTGCTGGTCTCGTCCTTTGATCTGGATTTCCTCCAGACCCACCGGGCGGCCTGGGGCTTTTTCCGCGACCGCCGCACCGATCTTTATGGTCCGTTGGTCCAGCCGCGCCCGACCCTCTGAACGGCGTCCATTCCCTGAGGATCAAACGGCCTGTGGCAGCTTGTCGCAGGCCGTTTGCGCACCTATGTGCATCGCAGCAATGTTGTGTGTGAAAAGGGCGCTTTATGGATCCGATGGTTATGACGCTCGGCCTGATCCTGGTCGGGCTGGTGCTGCTGATGGTGGGCGGCGAAGTCCTGGTGCGCGGTGCTTCGGGCGCGGCGCGCAGCCTCGGGGTCTCGCCCCTTGTGATCGGCCTGACGCTGGTGGGGTTTGGTACCTCGACCCCGGAACTGGTCACCAGCCTCCAGGCGGCCTTTGCGGGCGCGCCGGGGATCGCGGTCGGCAATGTGGTGGGGTCCAACATTGCCAATATCCTGCTGATTCTCGGGATTACCGCCCTGATCGCCCCGATTGCCGTGCAAAAAGAATCGTTCCGCCGCGATGGTGCGGTGATGCTGCTGTCAGCGCTGGCCTTGGTTGGGGTCTGTCTCTACGGCAATCTCTCGACCTGGGT
>JBKBWB010000098.1:0-7079 GCA_046289215.1 Asticcacaulis sp.
GTTCAGTAATGTCACCCGCCGCTACGGCAAACCCGAATGGGGGATCGATAAGGTCCGGATCGGGGACACCGATGTGCGGATTCGCATCAACGAAATCTGGTCGAGCCCTTGGTGCCGCCTGTTAAATTTCCAGCGTGACAGTGCCGATCTGCGACGCGCCGGGAAGCGGACAATTGACCCTGCGGTTCTGATTGTCGCGCCCTTGTCGGGGCACTATGCCACCCTCTTGCGGGGTACGGTCGAGGCTTTCCTGCCCGACCATGATGTCTACATCACCGACTGGGCCAATGCCCGTCAGGTTCCAATCCTCGAAGGTCGGTTTGATTTTTACAGCTACATCGATCATGTGGCCGATATGCTGCGGGCCATTGGCCCCCGCCCGCACGTGGTCGCCGTTTGCCAGCCTGGGCCGCCGACCCTCGCGGCGGCCTGTCTGATGGCCGAGGACAACGACCCTTCACGCCCCGCCAGCATGACCTTTATTGGCTCGCCCATCGATGCCCGTCTGGCTCCGACAGTGACCAATCACCTGGCGGAGGATAAACCCTTTACCTGGTTCCGTTCGAACATGATTCATACGGTGCCCCTGCCCTATCCGGGGGTCGGTCGCCGGGTTTATCCGGGCTTTGTCCAGCTCTACAGCTTCATGAGCATGAACCAGGATCGCCACAACGACGCTCACTGGGAATACTTCAAGGATCTGGTGTCCGGTGATGGTGATGGCGCCGCCAAACACCTTGAATTTTATGATGAATATCTGTCGGTTTTGGATCTGACCGAAGAATTCTATCTTCAGACCATCGATCTGGTGTTCCAGACTTTTGCCTTGCCGCGCGGCCTGCTCAACCACCGGGGCCGCGCCGTACGCCCGGACCAGATCCGCGACATCGGCCTGATGACGGTTGAAGGGGAAAAGGACGACATCTCGGGAGTCGGCCAGACCCAGGCTGCGCACAAGCTGTGCGTCAATATCCCCGAAGACCGGCGCGTCCTCTATGTCCAGGAGGGGGCAGGCCATTACGGCGTCTTTAACGGACGGCGCTATCGCACCGAAATCTATCCCCGTATCCGTGACTTCGTCCTTAAAAACGAAGCGGCGGTCGGCGGCGCCTGACCCGCCAGTGTTCGGACGCGCGCCGCGCTATGCGGATCAGGCTCTGATTGATCTGGACCGGGTTCAAGTCCGGCTCAGGGTTAATACGCGTGCGCGGCGAATCAGCCTGAAACTGGACTTACGGAGCGGCGAGCCGGTGTTGGTCATCCCGCACCTGCGTCACGCCGAAAAGGCCGTTGCCTTTGCCCGCACCCGGACAGACTGGATCCAGAGCCAGCAAAGCCGCGCGCCGGAAAGCCAAGTCTTTGCCCCCGGGGCCCGGCTCACGGTTGATGGGATCGCAATGACCCTGACGGCACGGGCCGGTCAGGGGGCCGCCCGGTATGAAAGTGCCACAGAGATATCCGCAGGCGGAACAGGAGCGGCCTATGGGCGACGGATTGTCTCCCTATTAAAAAAAGCCGCCTTGGCGCGGGCCGAAAGCCATACGCAGCGGTATGTTGCGGCCCTAGGCCTTGCCCCGCCGCGCGTGAGCCTTGGCGATACCCGCAGCCGTTGGGGCTCCTGTTCGCCCCATAACCACACCCTTCGCTATAGCTGGCGACTGATCATGGCACCGCCTTCTGTGTTCGACTATATCTGCGCCCACGAAGTCGCCCACCTCATTGAGGCCAACCACAGTCCCGCTTTCTGGGCCGTGGTCACTCGACTCTATGGCGACTGGCAACCGGCGCGGGCCTGGTTACGCCAGCACGGCCATGGCCTTCATACCTGGCAGACGGGGCAATAAAACGTCGAACGCCCGCCTTGCGCCTTGCGGGCAATCACCCCCCGGCACCGCGTGCGCACACAGGCCTCGCCCTCCCGGCCATAAACGGCAAAACTATGCTGGAAATAGCCCAACTCCCCGTCTGAATGGGCAAAATCCCGGATCGAGGAGCCCCCGGCGGCAATGGCGGCTTCGAGCACGCCTCGGATCTTGGGTACGAGCTGATCGCACTGAGCAGCGCTGAGAGTCCCCGCCGGCGTATCCGGATCGATCCCGGCCAGAAAAAGCGCTTCACAGACGTAGATATTGCCCAGACCCGCCACCACGCTTTGGTCCAGCAGCACCAGCTTGATTGCCTGTTTGCGCCCCTTCAGGGCCGCATACAAAGCCGGGCCATGAAAGCCATTGCCCAAGGGTTCCGGCCCCAGCTTGGCAAAGCTGGGGTGCGTATCCATATCCGCTTCCGGGATCAGCTGCATGTAGCCAAAGCGGCGCGGATCTTCATAGGCAACCGATTGCCCTTTTGATGTGACCAGCTCCATGTGCCGGTGTCGCGCCTTGGGATCGACGTCATGCACAAACTGGCCGGGCCGCAGGCCTTCGACCACAAACCGCCCGGTCATCCCCAGATGGACGACCCAAACCTCTGCGGTCTCCAGATGAACGAGCAGATATTTGGCCCGCCGCGACAAGGCGGTCACCCGCACGCCGCTCAACCGATCGGTAAACCGTTCGGGAAAAGGAAAGCGCAGGTCCGGACGATGGACCTTGACCGCCTCCAGACGGGTGCCTTCGAGAACGGGACGCAAACCCCGGCAAACGGTTTCGACTTCGGGTAATTCAGGCATGGGTCAGACAGACCCTAAGCCGCCGCGCGCGTCAAGCCGACGTTCGGCTCAGGCCGCCGTCAGGGTCCGGGTATGAACAACCGGATCCGACCAACGGCGTGGATCGAGCGCAAACGGACACTCTAAGGCCAAAGCGTCCCAATCCAGGTGGCGAGGGGCAGGCCGTTCCGCTGCTGCCAAGACCGCGCGCAGCTCTGCGGCGCTGGTGACCCCGACAATGACCGTGCTCACGCCGGGCAAATTCAGCGCGTGGCTCAGAGCGGCCTGAAGCGGATCCGCTCCAGCCTCGGCCAGACGACGGCGGACGCGCGACAGTTGCGGCCCAATGTGCGCCAGCGACGGCGGCAGCGCCTCGCGCGGGAGGAACAAAAGCCCCTGCAGAAAGACAGACCGCACATGGACCTCGATGCCCATGGCCTCAAGCTCATGGAACACACCGCTTTTCAGAAGGCGCTGATCCAGAATGCTGGCCGGAACCTGGAGAATATCGGGCTTGAACCGGCGCGCCAGCAAGGCCGGGGCCTCTTCGGCGTAGGCGGTAATGCCGATCTTGCTAAACAGCCCGTCGGCCTTGAGCTTTTGCAGGCGATCCCATAGCGCCTCACCTCGGGAGCCGAGCAGATCTTCGGCGGAGCGGACCATCAAGGCATGCGCACGGGCAAGGCCCATATAGTCCAAAGACCGCCGAGCACGCGCTTCGAGCCGGTCTAGACCTTCCTGCAGTCCAATCGTTCGGGTCATGGCCTTAAAGGGGCTGGGAAACGGCCAGCAACGCCCCAGAACCCGTTCTGCGTCGCCGTAATTGGCGGCCGTATCGATCATGCGGATACCAGAGGCCGCCGCCGTCGCCAGGATCAGGCGCACTTCGTCTTCGCTGACTTGCCCTTGGCCGTTGGAGATGCCGTAGTCGGTGCCAAACTGGGCCGTGCCCAGACCAATCTGCGCGGTCATGCCAGACCCTCACGCAGATCAGACACGCCCGAGCCCGCGCCCGGGGCAAGCAAGCCCCGCTCCGCAGCATCACTTAAGGCGGTCATCACATCTGACACGATCAGTTCAACCCGTGAAAAATCCCGTCGCTCAAGTGCGAGCGACGGTACCAATGCGCCATAGGAAACAATGCGGGCGTTAAAGAGTAGTGCACAAAGCCGCTCCATCAGCAGATGGGCGTCCACATCCGGGCGCGAAAGCGGAATAAAGGCCGCCACACCCGGCTCACTTTCAATAGCGACGAGCGAAGCCGCGCCACTCGCCTGGATCGCCGCGTCACAGATTCGGTGCAAAAGCAGGCTGGAGTCGCGTAAGCGCTGCGGCGCGCGGCTCTCCGCACAGACATCCAGAACCGTCAAACCCGCCGCCACGGCTTCTGCATCGGCCTGATTAGCGTCGGGCAAATGGCGCATCACATCGCGCTGACCCAGCACAGCCCCTACCGGGCGGCCATTGGCCAGGACTTCGCCGATGAGCGTGACATCCGGAACCACCCCGGCCCAGCCCTGACCGCCGCCCATGTCACACCGGAACAGGGCCCGTGATTCGTCAAAAATCAGCACACTTCCAAGCCGGTCACAGTCCATCCGAACCGCATGGAGGAAGCTCGCCGGAGCCCCAAGGGGGTCGACAACCACCGCCGCCAGTTCGGCCGCATGGGGGTCAAGCACATGGCTAAGGCCTGCCGTCGGATCATCCCGGGCAAAATCGGGATCACAGAAAAAGACCCCATCACGCCCCGTCACGGCCTTGGCGGCCCACAAAGCCCCCGCCAGACCTTCGTCATAGGAGCTATGCAACACGCACTGGTCCATTCCCGGCATCAGGGTCTTCAGGCGCTCAGACAGCTCAAGAGCTGGATCATAGCGCTTGAACGTCCGAGCCGAAAACACGGCCGCATCAACACGCGGATGATGAAACCCGAGGATCGCCGCCCCGCCCATGGCCCACAGATCGAGGCGCATGATCCCGTCCGCGCCCTCGATGTGCGCCTTATTGCATTTGCGCGCCCCCGCCAGATAAGGCCCGTAGGCCGGGACCGGCAGCATGGGTCCGGCGACGTTCAGACGCTCGGTATCAAGGGTAGCAATGCGGCGGGCGTTTTGCGCGGCCATGAGGTTTTCCTGTGCTCAGTTGGTTCGAGCATAGGCAATAAACCTTAAGGAAGCGCTGTTAAGATCTGACGAAAGCGTAAAGAAGCCTTAATAATCAAAGACTCTGTTAAGGTCTTCCAATCCGGCGATGCTGACATTCAAGTCCGTAACCAGGCCATTCGCTAGAGCATAGACCCATCCGTGCACGGCTAATGACTGACCCTGCGACCAGGCTCGCTGTACGAACGGGTTGGTCGCGACATTGCGCACCTGTCGGATCACATTCAGCTCGCACAGGCGGTCGACCTTGTCACCGTGATCGGTGATGGCCTCCAGCTCTGAGCGGTGCTCGTGATGCACCTCGCGGATCGGGGCCAGCCAGTGATCAATCAGGCCGTGATCACAGGACGTGATCGCCGCATTGACGCCGCCACAGCCATAGTGACCCACAACCAGAATGTGTTTCACCTTCAGGACTTCGATCGCGTACTGAAGAACCGACAGATAATTGGCATCCTGAGGGGGCGCCAGGTTGGCCACATTGCGATGGACAAACAGCTCGCCCGGATCCCGGCCTACGATTTCATTGGCCGGGACGCGGCTGTCGGAACAGCCAATCCAGAGGTATTCCGGGGATTGCTGATTAACGAGCCGGGCAAAAAAGTCCGGATCAACCTGGGTCTTGCCTTGCGCCCACTGGCGATTGGCGGACAAAAGATCTTCAAGCATCCGTTCAGCCTCAGACATCCACCAGGGCGTCGAGCGCATTTTCCTGGATAAACTCACGACGGGGCTCGACGAGATCCCCCATCAGACGGCTGAACATATCGTCAGCATCGTCAGCGTGGTTGACGCGCACCTGTAACAAAGTACGGGCATTGGTATCGAGCGTGGTTTCCCAGAGCTGTTCCGGGTTCATTTCCCCCAGACCTTTATAGCGCTGGATCGACAGGCCCTTACGACCGGCGTCAAGCACAGCCCCCAGAAGATCGAGCGGGCCGCGCACACGCGTGGTCTTGTCCTTGCGGCGGAAGGTCCCGACCCCGGCATAGATCGACGCCATATCCAGCGCCCGCTCGCCCAGACGGCGGGCGTCCTGGGAGTGCATCATCGGCTCGTCGAGCACGACTTTTTCCGACACCCCACGGCGGGTACGCGAAAACACACAGGCCCCCGCCTCGCCCGGTTCACCAGTCCAGATGCCATCGCCTTCTTCGTTATATAGACCAAAGCGTGAAGCCGCGGCAACAAGATCGGGGGATGCGCCGAACAAACCCGCCAAAGCGGCCTGTTCTACGGCAAAGGCCGGCGCCTTGAAGGACAACCGATCGACCAGCGCCTTGACCGACTTGGCCTCCCGCACGCGTGCTTCAAGATCGCGTCCGCTTAAGATCTCTCCCGAAGCCAGCTCAAACGCCGCATCGGTAATACCTTCCTCGATCAGGAAGGTTTCAAGTTCCGTATCATCCTTGAGGTACCGCGAGGACTTGCCCTTGGCGACCTTATAGAGCGGCGGCTGAGCGATATAGAGATAGCCCCGGTCGATCAGCTCCGGCATCTGGCGATAGAAGAAGGTCAGCAGCAGGGTCCGGATGTGCGCACCGTCGACGTCGGCGTCGGTCATGATGATGATCTTATGGTAGCGCAGCTTTTCGATGTTGAAATCGTCGCGCCCGATCCCGGCCCCGAGGGCGGTAATCAATGTACCGATCTGGTCGGACGACAGCATCTTGTCAAAGCGCGCGCGCTCCACGTTTAAAACCTTACCCCGCAAGGGCAGAACGGCCTGATTTTCGCGGTTACGGCCCTGTTTGGCGGACCCACCGGCCGAGTCACCCTCGACGATGAACAGTTCAGACTTGGCCGGATCGCGCTCCTGACAATCCGCCAGCTTGCCGGGCAGGCTGGTAATATCGAGCGCCGATTTGCGCCGGGTCAGCTCGCGGGCCTTGCGGGCCGCTTCGCGCGCCGCTGCGGCCTCAATAATCTTGGAGACAATGGCCTTGGCTTCGTTCGGGTTTTCTTCGAACCACTGCGCCAGCTTGTCGAATACCAGCCCTTCGACCGCCGGGCGCACTTCGGAGGACACCAGTTTGTCCTTCGTTTGGCTGGAAAACTTCGGATCCGGCACCTTGACCGACAGCACGCAGGTCAGGCCTTCGCGCGCATCTTCGCCCGAGACCGACACCTTTTCCTTTTTACCCAACCCCGAGGAGTCCAGATACTGGGTCATCACCCGCGTTAATGCCCCTCGGAAGGCGGCCAAATGGGTGCCGCCATCCCGCTGAGGGATGTTGTTGGTGAAGCACAACATGGTCTCGTGG
>JBKBWB010000099.1:0-7070 GCA_046289215.1 Asticcacaulis sp.
GACCATCACCGTCGATCGAAGGACGGTCCGAAGTCGTCTGGGGTCTGTCGGTTTACGGGTCCCGGTCATCACTTCGGACAATGCTACGCGTCGGTTAGGCCTTCGTTAACAGGTCAGGGTGCTTTGGGCTTGGCGGCCGGAGCCGGTTTTGCTCCGGCGGGTGTGGCCGGCGCCGCTGTATTCGCCGCCGTCGCCGCATTGACCTGTCGGGTCAGGGACTTGGCCTCATCAAAGCGCGCGGCCAGACGCTCGGTCAGCTTTTTCGCTTCTGCGGGCGGCATCTTGGCCAGGATCGCCGCCAGTGATTTCTCTTTCATTTTCGAGGCCACTGGGATGCGCACCTTGTCATCCAGCGTCGCAATAATCGCCGCCGCCTGCTGGGGCTTCATCGACTCATAGACCTTGACCATGCGCAGGACCTCCTGGTCCTGCTTGCTGTCCACAGAGCCCAACAATCCCTGGAGCTGGCCCTTGAGGTCTTCGAGCTGTTTGATCCGGGCATCCAACTTGCTCTGGGCCACATCGACCAGCTTGGCCTGGGTATCGAGCTGGCGCTCGCGGGCTTCAAGCTCGTCCCGTCGTTTCCCGAGGCTCTGGATCACCCGTAGTTCTGCCGGGGACAAACCGGCATTGCGCGCCAGTTCGGCCGGGTCTGCTGCGCACATGGGGGCCCGCCCCTCTGTCTTTGCGCCGGGTTTGGCAACCGCCTCTTCGGACGCGTCTGTCGCGGAGACCGCCTCGCTCTCCTCTGAGATCTGGGTCGTCTCGGCCTTGGCAGAGGGTCTGGCATCGGATTTTGCACCCGATTTAGCATCCGCTTTGACGTCAGGCTTGGCCTCGGGTTTAGGGTCAGGCGCGGCAATCGCCTGAGCCGTCTTGACCAGATCCGGCATGCCCTCAAGGCTGCCGATCATGCGAAGGGTCAGGACGCCCCCCACAGCAATCGCCAGGAGCGGCAGAATACGCGGAATTTGGCTCATGAACGGTCTCCGAGGGCGCGATCAAGCCGCGAACTGGCCATGCGAGATAGGGACGGACGGGACGTAGACGGGCGCTGTGATACAGGACGAGACCGCGCCTCAGCGTCAGGGGCGCGGTCATCATAGAGCTCATCCCGATACGTTTGGGTCGGTTCAGGCTCCGGCCAGGGATCGTCGTCTAAATAGGCCGCCTCGTCATCCGCTGTGTCATAATGCGCAGCAGGTTCAGCACGAGATGCAACAGCTGAAGCGCGCTGCGCAATCTGGCGATCAAACTCTGGATCGATCACCCGGGCGCGGGCCGCTTTGAGCGCGGCCTGAATGGCCTGGATGTGGCTTTCGACACTCCCCGGTTCCTGTGCCATCTCGACCACTTCGGCAAAGCGCGGGGCAACGGAACGATAGTCCGCGCGCTCTGGCTTTATCGCGGGCTCCAATGCCGCAGACTGTTTTTGACGGGCATCCAGAGCCTGTTCGAGACTGGCAGAGGCCCGCTCCGCTCGCGTGGCGGCCTGTTCGAGCTTCGGCAGGAGTTCGCGAGCCGCCATGATCCGGCCATGCAAAAGGTCCTGGCTCTCTTCGGTCAAGGTCTTCAGCTCAGAAATACTAGCCCGCGCATTGATGGCTGCCGCGTCAAGATCCGTAACCGTGCGGGCAAAGATCTCCTGTCCGCTGCGCAGCGTCTTCAACTGACGCTCAAGACGCAAGCCATAGGCCAGCGCCACCAGCAGAAGGGCAATCAGAATGCCATCAAGGATCGGACCGACGAGGCTCATTGCGGGCGTATCAAGCTACGTTTGGACAGCTGACTGAGCGGGGATTCGACCCGCACGGCAATCGAATGTCCGCGTCGCCCCATGCGGCCATGGGTCAGAGGAATGTTGCCGCACCGCAGATTGACCGGACTTTCTGCGGTCGCATTGAGCATCAGGGTCTGGCCGACCTTGAGGTTCAGCACCTTGGACAGCGGGATTTGCTGCTCATCGAGCACCGCCCGGACCTCCATCTGAGTGGTCCACAGTTCGGTGGCCAAGTGGCCTTCCCAGATATTATCGCGCCCGAACTTTTCGCCCATGAACTGCTGCAGCAGCATCTTGCGGATGGGTTCCAGCGTGGCATAGGGCAGCAACAACTCGACGCGCCCGCCCCGGTCTTCCATGTCGATGCGCAGCTTGACCAGAATGGCCGCATTGGCCGGGCGGGCAATCGCCGCAAAGCGCGGGTTGGTCTCAAGCCGGTCCAGATTGAAGTTCACCGGCGTCAGGGGCTCAAACGCTTGTCTGGCGTCATTCAAAACGACCTCGACCATGCGCTGGACCAGCACCCGCTCAATAGTGGTATAGGGCCGCCCTTCGATGCGCAGCGCCGCTGTCCCGCGACGTCCGCCCAGAAGCACGTCCACGATCGAATAGATCAGGTTGGAATCGACCGTCAGCAGGCCATAGTTATCCAGCTCCTCGGCCCGGAACACCGCCAGAATGGCCGGAAGCGGGATCGAATTGAGGTAATCCCCGAAGCGGATCGACGAAATATTGTCGAGACTGACCTCGACGTTATCGGAGGTAAAGTTCCGCAAGGAGGTTGTCATCAACCGGACCAGCCGGTCAAAGACGATTTCGAGCATCGGCAGACGCTCGTAGGAGACCAGCGCCGAATTGATGATGGCGCGAATACCACTGCGCTCATTGTAGTCATCATCGGACAGGTCAAAGCCGAGCAGGCTGTCGATTTCGTCCTGATTGAGGATGCGTTCCGCGCCAACGGGCGCAGCGATGCGCTCCATGCTGTCGCCGCCGACCATGGCTTCCCATTGGGCGGCCAGATCGCCGCCGCCCATGTCGCCACCGCCGCCACCGCCTTCGTTGGCAAGCTCCGCCTCCCAGGCGGCCATCATGGCTTCCTGATCAACGTCCGACATGTCAGGTCACCAGCATATCTTCAATCAGAACGTTCGACACCTTGGCCGGTGCTATGACCAGGTTCACGCGACGCAGGATTTCCTGCTTGAGCTGATAGCTGCCCTGACTGCCGTTCACGTCCTCTGGACGCAGTTCACGCAGGAACATCTGATACATATCCTGAATGCGTGGCGCATTCGGGGCGATCAGATCCGCTGTCTCCTGATCCGGGCACTCATAGGTCACTTTGAGCTTCAGATAAGATGTGCGCCCGTCCGCCGTCTGGATATTCACGACAATCGCTGGCGGGGTCACATAGATCACCCCATCGGGGCCTTCACGGACCACAGGAGCATTGGGGTCAGGCTTATCCCCGCCGCCTTTTCCGTGTCCGTCATCTTTCTTCTTGCCGTGGCCATCGTCTTTTTTGCCGTGACCATCATCTTTCTTCTTGCCGTGACCGTCGTCTTTTTTCCCGTGCGCATCGGCCTTGCCGTGGGCGTCGGCTTCGGCGGCCGGTTTGGGGGCCAAAACGAGGAAATAGACCGCGGCACCACCGCCACCGAGCACAACAAGACCCCCGACCGCCGCGATGATCAGCATCATCGGCAGGCCTTTTTTGGCGGGGGCTTCGCCGTCCGCGCCTTCGGCGCCGTCCTTGGGCGCCTCTTCCTCTTTTTTCTTGCCTTTGTCGCTCGACATCTTGCTCACATCCGGCTGATGAGACAGGCCATGATCAGGGACCTTTGGTTAAGGATCTGTTTGGAAATCCTGACCGGCAGGCACATTTTGCCGCCCGGACCATCTCACCCGTTCGCCCCTTTTGCCCTGATTCCTTTGAATTATAAGGGCCACCCCCTCTGGCCCGGCTTTTGCTTAGGGTTAACGGAATTTGCCGGAAGAGGTTTTTCGTGGACAACGCTGCCTATGTCGCCCTGTCTCGCCAGATGACGCTGCGCCGCGAACTGGACATCACGGCCAACAACATCGCCAACATGAACACCACCGGCTTCAAGCTGGAGGCGTTGGAGATTCACACCGAGACTGCCCGTCCAGCTCGCAATGATCAGGTCCGGGGTCCTGTAAACTTCGTGCTCGACCATCAGGTCAATCGTGATTTTCGCCCCGGCAACCTCAAACAGACCGGCAATCCGCTGGATCTGGCGCTTGACGGTGAAGGCGCATTCTTTGAGGTCGAGACCCCCCAAGGGCCGCGCTATACCCGAGCAGGCAGCTTTACCGTCTCGCCGACCGGCGTGCTCGTCACGGCCCAGGGCCATCCGGTCAAGGGCGAAGGCGGGGCTGAGATCACGTTAAATCCGCAACAGGGCGAACCCACCGTCTCCGCCGACGGGATCGTCAGCCAGCAAGGCCAGCGCGTGGGCCGGATCGGGATTCAGCGCTTTGCCAATCTGTCGGTCCTGACCAAGGACGGCGACACCCTGTTTGCCAATCCGACCAATATCCAGCCGGTGGCGGCCAACGATGCCCGGATCCGCCAAGGCTTTTTGGAAGAATCCAATGTCAATCCCGTGGTCGAGATCACCAAGCTGATCGAGATCAACCGCGCCTACGAAAGTCTGGCGAAGATCATTTCTAACACCGAAGACCTGTCGCGCCGCTCGGTCGAGCGCCTCGGTCGTGTGAACTAAGGAGACGTCTGATGCGCGCCCTTCGGACAGCAGCCAGCGGCATGGCCGCCCAGCAACTGAACGTCGAAGTCATTTCGAACAACATCGCCAACATGAACACCGTTGGCTACAAAAAGCAGCGGGCCGAGTTTCAGGACCTGCTGTACCACAACGTCGAGCGCATGGGCGCCCAGTCCTCGGAAACCGGTACAGTCGTACCGACCGGCATCCAGATCGGTATGGGGGTCAAGTCGGGCGCGGTCTATCGCATCACCCAACAAGGCAGCCCCCAGCGGACCGACAATCCCTATGACATGGCCGTCAGCGGCAAGGGCTATTTCCAGGTCCTGATGCCGTCTGGCGAGACCGCCTATACCCGCGCCGGCAACTTCTCGGTTAATGATCAGGGCCAGTTGGTGACCAAGGACGGCTATCTGATCCAGCCGCAGATCACCGTGCCCCAGGACGCCATCCAGGTCAGCATTTCCAAGACCGGGCAGGTTCAGGCCAGCACCAGCGGTGTCCCCGCCCCACAGATCATTGGCCAGCTCGAACTGGCCAATTTCTTCAATGAGGCCGGGCTTGAGGCCATCGGCGACAACCTGCTGCTGGAAAGCGGCGCATCGGGACCGGCCAATGTGGCCGCCCCTGGATCGCCCGGCTTTGGCACAATCATGCAGGGCTATACCGAGGCCTCGAACGTCGATGCCGTCAATGAGATCACGGCGATGATCGTGGCGCAGCGGGCCTATGAGATGAATTCCAAGGTCATCTCGACCTCGGATCAGATGATGGCGGTTACCGCCCAGCTGCGGTCATGATCCGGATGAGCCGCGCCCGCTTCTATACCCTCTCGCTGGCTGCCCTTGTGGCGCTTTGCCCGGCCCTCGGGTCGGTGGCCCATGCGGCTGGCACGCCCGTGGAGCTGCGCGCCGACATCAGCGATGGCGACGGGCGGATCACCCTTGGCGAAGTGTTCGACAACGCCGGGGCCGCCGCCGGGGTGGTCATCGGCACGCGGAACGGCCCTTCGGCGGTACTGGATGCCGGTCGCCTACAAGCCTTGGCCGCGCGCTCGGGCCTGATCTGGACCAATACGGCGGGCATCCGCCGGGTGATCGTGCGTCAGGGAGTCGAGGCCTTGGGGGCCTCTGCTAATGCGGCCTCATCGGCTTCGGCCTCTCGTCCCGCATCGCTTCAAACCGCTTCGGCCCGTCAGACCGAGGTGCTGGTGCTGACCCGCCCGCTGATGAGTGGCGATGTGGTGCGCCCGGAAGACTTAAGCTGGGTCAAGGTTGACAGCCACCTTGTGCGCCCAGGCGGAATCCAGGATCCGGCCCGCGCCATCGGCAAGACCGCCCGCTATGCCCTGCGGGCCGGGGTGCCGGTCGCCGATCGCGATCTGGCCGCGCCGATAGTGATCAAAAAAAATGAAGTCGTTCAGGTGACCTGGCGCTCTGGCGGCGTCACCCTGGCCATGACCGGGGTCGCCCAGAGCGATGCCACCGCCGGTCAGCCCTTTGCCATTCTCAATCCGCAATCGAAGAAAACGATTGATGCCGTCGCGACCGGCCCAGGACAGGCCGTCGCCGGACCCGAGGCGCTCGCCGTCCGGGCCAATGCGTCCAACTCCTTCTGAGCGGAAATCCCATGACCCAGCGTAAGTCCCCCGCCCTCTCGCGCCTTAGCTTTACCGTCCTCAGCCTGGCAGCGCTGTCTTTGGGGGCCTGTTCGACCGTCAAGGAAGCCGTCCAAGGGCCGCAGCTGGCCCCCATGGGCTATCCAGCCGCTATGACGCCCCAGACCCAGATGGTGGTGATGCCGCCGGTGGCTCAGCCCGCGTCGTCCAATTCACTCTGGCGCAACGGGGCGCGGGCCTTTTTCAACGATCAGCGCGCCCGCAAGGTCGGCGACATCCTGACGGTCCAGATCGACATTGATGACCGCGCCCAGACCAGCAACACCACCAGCCGCAGCCGCACCGGCAGCACCAGCAACAGCATCCCGTCGCTGTTCGGACTGGAATCGAGCCTCGGCAAGGTGCTGCCCTCGGAGTTTGACCCGAGCAAGGGCATCAGCACCCAGAACGAGAACAAGTTCGACGGCAACGGCAGCGTCAGCCGTTCGGAAAAGGTCTCCTTGACCGTTGCCGCTGTGGTGGCCGCGGTCATGCCCAATGGCAATCTGGTGATCCAGGGGCGGCAAGAAGTGCGCACCAACCGCGAAGTGCGCGAGCTGACCGTCGCCGGGATCGTGCGGCCAGAAGACGTCTCGTCGGCCAATACCATCAAGCATACCCAGATCGCCGAGGCCCGCATCTCCTATGGTGGGCGCGGCGACGTCAGCCGCATGCAGGCCCCGACCGTGACCCAATCGCTGGTGGAAAAATTCAGCCCGTTCTGAGTGGAAGATCGCGGCGAGGATACGTCTTCGCCGCTAGACCGTTACCCACGGACTTGATCCGAGGGTCAGCAGCAGTGTCATAGAGATCCTCGGGACTACGCCCGAGGATGACGAAATAAATGATAATCCCCCTATTTCACCTCCCCTTTCCAAGGGGA
>JBKBWB010000100.1:0-7058 GCA_046289215.1 Asticcacaulis sp.
GACCTACCTGCATGTCCCGCTCAACACCCTGTCTTCGACCGCGATCCGACAGGGGCGGATACAGAGCGAGACCAAGACCCCAAGCCCCTAAGAGGGTAAACGACGCAACAGCGCGTGACCTAGGCCCCTAGGTGTGATAATCTTCTCTGATCGTGTGGCCAACAAGGAGCCCTTACACTGTCCGCCCTCAACGCGCCTGATGCGCCGCCGGAGCCCGCCTATGACGGCGCGACCGGCACCGACCCGCTCTCTACGCCCGCTACCGGGAATGCCTTTGAAGATGACGGGACGATCGAATCTCTGATCCTGCGCCGTCTTGATGATGATAAGGCCCAGGACATCATCTCCATCGACTTGCGGGGTAAGTCCTCGGTCGCCGATACACTGATCATTGCTTCGGGTCGCTCTAACCGTCACGTGGGGGCTTTGTCTGACCACGTGCTGCGCGCGCTCAAGGATGCGGGCCTTGGTAAGGCCCGGGTCGAAGGGCTTCCGGCTTGTGACTGGGTTCTGATCGATGCCGGCGACGTGGTGGTGCACCTGTTCCGCCCCGAAGTGCGCAGCTTCTATAACATCGAAAAGATTTGGTCGGTCGACTCGGCGCACACCCGCGCCAACTGATCCGCATCCAGCATGCGTATCCAGCTTGCGACGATTGGCCGTCTAGGCCCTTCGCCAGAAACCGAACTGACCCGCGACTATGTCCGGCGCGCCACCCTATCGGGGCGGCCGCTGGGCTTGGGTCCCGTTGAAATTCTCGAAGTCGATCCGCGAAAAAGTGGCAAAGCTCCGGAAGCCGAGGCCCTGCGCGAGGCACTTGGTGACGGCGTCTGCGTCATTGCCTGTGACGAACGCGGCAAGACCTTTACCTCGCGGGCCTTTGCCAGTCAGATCGAGAAACTGCGCGACCAAGGCGAACGCCGTCTCGCCTTTGTTATTGGCGGCGCGGACGGTCTTGATCCCGCTTTTGTCGCCGAGGCGCGCCTGACGCTCGCCTTTGGCCCCCAGACCTGGCCCCATGCCCTGGCCCGCGTCATGCTGGCCGAACAGGTCTATCGAGCGATCACGATCCTGGGTGGCTCGCCGTATCACCGGGATTAAGCCAAACTGCGCGCGGCAAGACCGCCGACTTAACGTGAAAAAAAGGCTTTAATTCTAATCTGAGCGCAGGAAACCCAAACCTGGCGAATGAAATGATCCGCGACTTAAGAAAAAAAGCCCTTCTTGTCGCGATTTTTTTATTCACATGCAGCGTCTTCGGCTTATCCGGTCTGTTCATTAATGATGAACTCATCAAAACCAGTAATAAGGCGCAGATCAAAGAACTTAGTCAAAAACTGATTGCACGGTCTGAGCTGGCCGTAGACTACGCCATCATAACGCTTGGCGATCTCTATGCCGCGGGTGCGACAGATTGCGATTCATCATCGATCCAAATGATGCGCGATAGTATCGCTCAACGCGGTGCAATTAAGAATATCCGCGTTCTGGGTGGTGAAGGCCAATTTCTTTGTTCCGGCTTGATGGATGAGCCCACACTGCGAGCCCAAACGGCGGTCCATGATTTTCCATCCACCAATAAAAACTATTTTCTCAGACGATTAGAAAACGATCCTGCGGGCACTTTTGAAGTGGTCTGGAATACGGATCAGGACAACCGACTTGAGTCAGTCGTCAATATCGATATGATTTTATTTGATATTTTTCCTTCTGAATTAAGAGATCAATCGTTTGCGCACTTGTATATTGGCAACAAGTCCCTGGTCGCTGAACACCACCCCGAGGGAATTGTAACGCCCTCAGACAAGCTGTTACGTTTTGAAGCGCGCTCCGATCGCTATCCTGTTCATGTGGCGCTGTACGTTAAGCCCGCCGACTTAGTGCGCTGGAATAACCAATCCCGACCTCTTGTCCTGCTCATTGCCCTTAGCGTGGGTGCGCTGGTTGCCCTGCTTATCAATCGACTGGTCTCCCGGCCTATCAGTGACCTTGAACGGCTTCGGCAAGGCCTTAAGCGTCGGGAATTTCAGCCTTACTTCCAACCCATCTTTGACCTGAGAACGCGCGATATCCTTGGCTGCGAGGTCCTGATGCGGTGGATCCGGGATGGACAGGTTGTTCAACGCCCAGATCAGTTCGTTCCTGTTGCAGAAAAGAGTGGCCTGATCATTCCTATGACTGAAGCCTTGATGCGTCAGTCCCTAGAGCTCTTGGCCCCTTTTTTAGGTCAGATGCCTCACTTCAAGGTCGCCTTTAATATTACCCCTGAGCACTTTACCCAGCCTGAGTTCCTGACGACCCTTGGCAAGATCGTGGACACTAGCGGGGTAAATCGTGGACAAATTGTTCTTGAACTCACGGAGCGGCAAGCCTTTACGGACTCGGATAAGGCCCGAACAGCCGTCATTGCGGCACGAGAAGCTGGCTTCCGAATCTCCCTTGATGATACGGGATCTGGCCATAACGGGTTGAGTTATATTCAGGATTTGCCTGTCGATATCATCAAGATCGACAAAAAGTTCGTGGACCTGGTGCACAAAGACGCAACGGCCATTGCCATTGTTCGCATGCTTGTGACCCTGGCTGCTGATCTGGGCCTTCGGACCGTCGGCGAAGGGGTGGAAACAGACGACCAGCGATCCGCGCTTCTCGATTGTGGTGTCCACGAAGGTCAGGGCTATCTGGTTTCGGCCCCCTTACCGTATGATCGGTTCGTCGCGCTCTTTTCGACTTCGCCGGCTATGCCTCAGTCCCTTGAAGCGGCTTGATCTGACTTTCCCCTAGGCACTGATCGCGCAGCAGCCTAGATTCAAGGCATGATGTCTAAGCAGAGCTGGACCATACCCCTTGCCCGAGACAGGGGCGCACGCGCGCGACTTCGGCCTGCGCGCGGCCTTGGCCTTGCCCTGATCCTGAGCTTGTGCGGTCTGCCTGGCCGCGCAGCTCCACCGCCCACACCGGCCCCTCAGGCGACAGCCCCAACCGCAGAAACCCTTGCCCAGGCCCGGCGCAGTAAGGCCCGCCAAAGTGAAGCGCAACGCGAGGCCGCCCGCGAAGTTGCACGGGAAGTCGAGCGAATGCGGGCACGTCTGATCAAGCTGGCCGCAGAACATCGGGTCTCTGAAGCCCGCGCCCAAGCGGAACGGGCACGCCTGGCGGCTCTGAATGCGCGAGAAACCGAAATCACCAATCGTCTGGCCGCGACGCGGGCTCGCCTTGCGCGCCTTCTGTCGGCACTTCAGCTCTATTCCCGTGATCCACCACCGGCCTTGTATGTCTCACCGAAAAAGGCGACCGATGCCGTTCGGGCTGCCATACTGATGCGGGCCATCACGCCGGAACTGAAACGTCGGGCCAAGGCCCTGTCTGGCGAAGTGAGCCGACTTCAGGCGATTCGCCGGGACGCGGCGCTGTCCAGTGAGGCCTTGTTCCTGGCGGAAAGCGCCTTGGCGGAACAGCGCACGGGCATGGCGCAGCTGATTGCCGACAAAAACGCCCGGGAAGCCGCCTTGATGGCCGAAGCGGACCGGCTGGAAGCCGAAGCGATCGCCATTGCCCTGCGCGAACGCGGTTTGCGGGGCCTGTCTGGGGCCAGTGCCCTCAACAGCAACCGGACCGCCTCAACGCGGACCATGATCAGCCCGGTCATCGGCCAACGGGTCCATAGCTATGGAGAGGATATCGGTGATGGCAACCGCTCATATGGCCTGATCTGGCGGACCAGCCCAGGGGCACAGGTCGTCGCCCCGACCGAAGGCGATGTGGAATATGCCGGAGCCTTGCCCAACTATGGCAAGGTCATCATCCTTTATGTTGGCAGCGGCCGTCGTCTGGTGCTGACCGGCCTTGATCAAATCTTTGTCCGACCCGGCCTCAGCGTCGCCGCCGGCGAACCTCTGGGGCGGACGAACAACCGCTCCAGCAAGCCACAGGATGTCTATCTCGAAGTTCGGCAGGGGGAGGACACTGTCGATCCGGCCACAGGCTTTGATTTTTCGTCGCCTGAGTGATTTTTCCCACGACAGATGGTCATCTTATCGTCAGACTTATCAGCAAAGCATAATCTGCTTTGCCTGAGCACGGGCAAAGTCGGTCCAGGGTCGTCAGGATGTCGATGCGCAAGTTGTTTTTGTCGGGTGTAGCGGTTGTGGCCCTTAGCGCCGGAGCGGTGGCCTATGCCAACCAGCCCGTGTTTGCGCCGAAGTCCGAAGTGTATGACATGCTGGAACTGTTCGGCGACGCGCTGACGGTGATCCAACGCAATTACGTGGTCCCGGTCGATGAGAAAAAGCTGATCGAATCCGCGCTAGACGGCATGGTGTCTGCTCTCGACCCGCACTCCAGCTATCTGTCGCCGGATGAAACCAAGGCGCTCAGCGAAACCATCGAAGGGACCTACGGCGGCCTCGGGATCGAAGTGACGTCCGAAGATGGGGCGATCAAGGTCGTGACCCCACTGGACGACTCCCCCGCGGCCCGCGCCGGTCTGCAGCCCGGCGACTTTATCACCGCCATCGATGGCAAAAGCATTATTGGCCTGCGCCAGTCCGAAGCTGTCTCGCAGATGCGGGGCGTGGCCGGCACCAAGATCAAGGTAACCATCGTCCGCGAAGGGGCCGATGCACCCTTTGATGTCGACTTGACCCGCGAGACCATCAAGGACCAATCGGTCAAGTGGCGGATGGAGGGCGACTATGGCGTCCTGCGGATCACCAAATTCAACAAACTGACGGCCGAAGAAAGTGAAAAGGGTCTTGCGGCCCTCAAGGCCCAAAACCCGGCCATGAAGGGTTTGGTGCTGGATCTGCGCAACAACCCGGGCGGCCTGCTCGACCAGTCGGTGAAGGTCGCGGACCTGTTCCTCGAAGGCGGCGAGATCGTCAGCCAGCGCGGGCGCAAGAAGACCGATATTGCCCGGTACAACGCCACGCGCGGCGATGTGCTCAAGGGCTTGCCCATGGTTGTTCTGGTCAACCAGGGTAGCGCCTCTGCCGCAGAGATCGTAGCCGGTGCCCTCCAGGATCACAAACGAGCCCCGATTGTCGGCCTGACCAGCTTTGGTAAGGGCTCCGTCCAGCAGGAGTTCCGCCTCTCTGAAACCCGGGGTCTCAAGCTGACAACCGCGCGGTACTACACCCCCTCGGGTCGCTCAATCCAGCGGACGGGTATTGAGCCGGATCTTGAGGTCGCGCAGTCGCGCGAACAGGCCAAGCTGATCGCCTCTTCATCGTTCCAATTCAGCGAGGCGGCCTATCGCAACGCTTTGGATGCGGACGAGGGCAAGGCCCGTCGGGGTGAGCACGAAGTCTCGGAAATTCCGCCTGAGGGGTATGACGTCAAGACGGGTGACTTCCAGCTGGTGCGGGCGTTTGATGTCCTGGCGGCCAAAGGGGACATTCAGGCCGTCATGAACAATCGCCGGGGTAAGGCGGTCGCAGCGGCGGATTTGGTGGAAAAACCCGGTGCCCGCTTCGAAAAAGGCGGCAAGTCTGCGGATAAATCCAAGGACAAGGCGGCCGATAAGCCCGCAGACAAACCTGCCCAGGCGCCGTCAACTGAACCGAAAAAGTAAGGCGTCGGTAAGTCTGATTGTTCAGACCTCGTTAGGCTTTGTTAACTTGCCCATAGGACTATAGGGCAAGGCGCAAGGCCGCGTCTGTTTGCCAATCAGGTTTGTTGTGTCCTCTCCGCTCGCCATGTTTGCCAAGCCCAAGCTTGATTTTGCCGCCTTTCTTGCGCCGGACTCGCCCGTCGGAAAAGCCAGTCAGGGGTTAGCCAAACTGTTCCGCAATCCGTTTGCCGCGCCCGCGGCGGCGGCTGGGACTCTGGCGATTGCCTTGAGCCTGTTTCTGACCATTTCGAGCGATCCCAAGGCAGCAGCCCCCAGTGTTCGGGTTAGCCTGCTCAAAACCAGCAGTGCGCCCGCCCATGCTCACAGCGCGACTCCCCATGCCAGCGGTCCAGTCGATGGCGCAGAAGCCTTTACCCTCGATTCTCTAGGGTTGTTCCAGGACACGACTGCCCCGGGCTTTGAACATCTGGATGGCGCACCCGTTCAGGGCACCGCCAGCATTACCTTGCCTGACGGTGAGGTGGGGATGAGCACGGGCACAAAGACCGTTCGCAATCCGCTTCCGGCAGCGCCGATCGCCGGGGTTGTTCAGCCCGGCCCCCTTGGCCCCATGCCGATTATCGCGCCGGATGGGCGATCCCCATTTTCCGCCTATGCCCGACCCTTCCGAGATGATGGCCGCCCCAAAATCGCGCTGGTTGTTGGGGGGTTGGGGATCAATCCGACCGCCACAAAAATGGCGATCGAGCGACTGCCGTCTGAAGTCACGCTTTCCTTTGTGCCCTACACCGAGGGCCTACAGGGCTGGATCGATCTGGCCCGGGCCAATGGCCACGAAGTGATGATCGAAATCCCAATGGAGCCGGTTAATTATCCGGATAACGATCCGGGCCCCTATACCCTTATCAGCGGCGCTCCCGGTCAGGACATGAACCGCAAGATGGACTGGCTTTTGAGCCGGGCGACCGGCTATTTCGCCGTCAGCAATTATTTGGGTGGCCGTTTCCTGAACTCTGCCAATGACACGCAAGCGTTCATGGATGTGCTCAAGAGCAAGGGCCTGGGCTTTGTGGATGATGGCCAGGTGCGCGGTAAACGCGGGGCCTGGGCACGGGCCAGCGCTGACCGGGTCATTGACACCCAATTGACCCGAGAGTCGATCCAGTCCCAGCTCGAAGGCCTCGAATATACCGCTAAAAACCGTGGCGCCGCCTTTGGAACGGGATTTGCCTATCCGGTAACCGTTGACGTCGCCGTCAAATGGGCGGCAAGTCTGGAGACAAAAGGGCTGCAATTGGCCCCTGTTTCGGCTGTCTCCAAACGATAAAGCGTTCCCCATGCCTGATCTGCCCCGCCACCGCCCGAACGTCGGTGTAGTTGTTTTCAATTCTGAAGGTCTTGTCTGGCTCGGCAAGCGTATTGGCATGCCCGATGGTCAGGGCTGGCAGTTTCCGCAAGGCGGCGTTGATGAAGGCGAAGATCTTCT